>JAJTEZ010000118.1 GCA_021298335.1 Saprospiraceae bacterium
TCGTTGTGACGGTGACAGTGTAGGTCCCGGCCGTCAATGAAGAAACGTCTTCCGTGGTAGCACCATTGCTCCAGGCAAAGGTATAGGTGTTCGGACTCCCTCCCGTGGGTGAGATGTCAATCGCGCCGGTGCTTCCTCCATAACAGGAAGGCTGCGTTACCGAAGTGGTGACGGTAGGTGCAGTGCAACTGGCTGTTAATGGCTCTGCCTTCACTCCGTGTAATGTGACCGTGCCCGTCCATGTACCGGAGGTGCCGGATGCCCCATAACCATTTCCTACCCAAATGGTTCCGTCTACTGCCTTGTTGCCAGAGAAGACAAGTGGTGTATTCAGGGTCTTTGACCCAATACATGTAGTGCCCGGCGCATTACTTCCACCGTTTGGCCAGGTAATGCGTTCCGCAGCTGACAGATTGCTAAACCCTCCTGCCTGCAGAAAACCTCCGGTACTTAATGGCTCTATATCTACATAGACACAGATGTCATCGGCGTAGGTATAAGCGACTGAGGCATTTAGTGTGACATCGACAGATACACTTGTTAGGGTTCCGGTAACGTTATATTGGGTGTAATCAACAAAGTTGCTAAAATTAAACCCCGTGAAAGTCTGATTGGTGAGGGTTACAGTAATCTGATCCTGCGCGATAACCCGTCCCTGATACCCTGTCACAAAGAGGGAAGACAAAACGGCAGACGTGATAACGACTCTTTTCATGGATTGTGTATTAAATGAATGGTATAAATTGGCAACTTTAATTTATTTAGGTTCATCATCGAGAAGCGCCCACCGGTCATCAAAGTAGGAAGCGTACTTCTTCCACCTGTCGATCCCTTCGCTATTGATCGGTTTGATGACCTGGTCATGGCTGAGTGTATGTACAACTCGTTTATTTTTCTGGGGCGAGAGACACGCTTCTTCAAACGGCAACCCAAGAAAAGACAGTATTCGCTGCATTTCCGTCAACGGACTGGCCACCAGTTGTTCATACTTTACTGACAAGCAATCCACACCCATTTTTCTGTAGATTTCAGGAACATAAGTGCGCTCTGCCTCAATAAATGAATAGATGGAGTCCAGGGATGCTGTGAAACCCCAGCTGGGGTCCATATTATTGAGGAAGAGACTCACTGCATTGTCTTTGGCGGAGCGTACAATCCGAATGACCCTTGCACCCGGTAGTGTTACGGCCACTACAAGTGGCTGTATCATTGGAAACACGGTCTTGTCTACCGTCCATATATGATCGGGTACAGCATGAAAATCCCTCACCTGCTGTCTGTACTCCTCCTGCAGGCTATTGAGCAATGATTCCTTCACACGAAGAACACCCACTGGCCAGCCCCCGCCTTCTGCTGCAATCCTGTCACCCATACGGCCGGTCATTGATGTCTCGCCCACGCCTTTTATGTGGCTGTGCAAATCAAGCATCTGCTCCAAAAGGCTCGTGCCACTTCGGGGCAGACCGTGTATGAATGCTGTCTTGTCCAGTGTCTGGGAAGCCCGGAAAATCTTTACCCGCTCTTCGTCAGATACCACGGCCGTTACCCGCAGCGCCTCTGACATTGCATCCAGGGGATAGGCCTTCGTAGTGCGCCTGTGAGCCTGGGTACCCAGCGCCCACGCTTCATCATAACGGCCCGACGCATCCATGATCTTGGCCAGTTCAAAGGCGGCTATTCTATAAACAGGTCCCGGAATATCGTGAGAAAGTAATGTGTTATACACCTTTTCCGCAGCGACCTTATCTCCTTTCAGACTCATAAGCCGGGCCCACATAATTTTCCACCGACGGTCTTTCCGAAAGAGAGAGTCCTCCCTCAGCAATCCTTCCAGCCCCTCTACATTTCTCGTCCGATAGTAAATCTCTGACCGGAGTGCCATGGCTTCCACGCGGGTAGAGGCATCTTTTTTCATAAGCCCCATGGCAATTTTTTCTGCACTGACCACATCCCCTTTCCGGAAGGCCCGGATAGCGATACGAAGACCATGCAGTGGTTGCTGTTTTACAGGGGGCTGAAACATGTAATTTGCAAAAATAGATTGTAATTAAAGAAACATTATCTACATTAAACTATAAATTTACAAATAACATTTTGTAAGTCTACTATATCCATTAAAAATAATTTATATTTTTCTTCGAATATAAGATGTTGTTTCTCAGATACATATACATTAAATACAGATTTATGATTGATACTATTTTCTATATATTTATATGTAAACTAATAAATAGCTTTATTTAATTTATTAATACATAACATTAATTTTATATGTATTTTTTTTAAATACATAAAATAATTATTTTCAAGTAAACTTGTTATAAAATAGTTGGTTCTGAAAACCTGAGTTGTAAAAAGAGATATTTACATTTGTTTGAAAATCAATTGTAAATTGACACACCTTCTTCCCAATTTTTCACTTCACCCTTTGAAAAGACGTTTCCCCTTTTGTTGGGAAATAGCAACCGTCTTACTGTGCCTCTCTCTGTGGCATTGCAATGTACCTGTTGATGTATCTGCCCGGAACTCGGAGAAGGAACTTTTTGAGCTACTTGACAGCACGCGTACAGGGATTCGGTACCGAAATGCTACACCGGAATCAGAAAATTTTAATTTTCTTGCCTATGAATATTCGCACAACGGGGCGGGGGTTGCGCTTGGAGATATCAACAACGACGGCCTCATTGATATTTATTTTTCCGGAAACCTGGTCTTAAACCGGCTCTATCTCAATACGGGAAATTTTACATTTAAAGATATTACCCGCCTCACCCGCACAGGCTGCCCGGGAGGATTTAAAACTGGTGTCACCATGGCAGACGTCAATGGGGACGGATGGCTGGATATCTACGTATGCAAGTCGGCCTCCCCCAACCCAGATGAAAGACGCAATCTGTTGTATATCAACAATAAAGATTTAACCTTCTCTGAAAAAGCAGTTGAATTTGGACTTAATGACCCTTCTTACTCCTCACAGGCTCATTTCTTTGACAAAGACAATGATGGCGATCTTGACCTGTACCTTGTCAATCACCCTGTCAGTCTGCAGGAAAATAACAATATTCCGGTGGAACGGGATGGCGACGGGAATCTTGTCCTGGCGAAAGCATCTGATTTTCAGTATCACTCAGACCGTTTATACGAAAACAATCAAAACAAGTTTATGGATGTTACCGCTTCCTCGGGGATTCTGAATCACGCCTTTGGATTGAGTGCTTTGGTTATGGACATCAACCAGGATGGTTTCCAGGATATCTATGTTTGTAATGATTATATCCGTCCTGACTATATCTACGTGAATGACGGCAAGGGGCATTTTACCGAGTCGTTTGACAATCACTTTCAACACTGCTCCTTTTCGTCGATGGGCTCAGACGTGGCAGATATCAACAATGATGGGGCGGCTGATGTCCTCACAGTAGATATGCCACCGAAGGAACGTATCCGTCATCATGTCCTGGGTATGCAGCAGAATTATGACAAATTCGAGCTCATGATGAATGTCGACCTGAAACCTCAGTTTTCCTACAATGCGCTCCAGCTCAACAATGGCCTGGGACAGTTTTCTGACATAGCTTTTCAGGCTGGAGCCGCCATGACCGACTGGAGCTGGAGTGCTTTAATGGCTGATTTTGACAATGATGGCTGGAAAGACATTTTTATCGCCAATGGTATGTTGCGTGACTTTACAAATAATGACTATGCCCGTTTTACTCTTGACTCCCTGACAAAGGAATACTACAAAAATAATATAACTCTCATGGGCATACTGCAACAGGTGCCAGCCTACAAAACCAGGTCATTTTTCTTTAAGAACCGCTCCAACCTGCAATTTGATGATGTATCATCTGAGTGGAATGCCGGTCCGCCGGCTTTTTCTTCAGGGGCAGCCTATGGCGACCTGGATAATGACGGATTTCTTGATCTCGTAGTCAGCAATATGCACGATGCGCCCTTTATTATGCGCAATAAAGGAAAAACACATACGGGAAATCACTTTGTAAGCCTGCAGTTTGACCCGGTGTCATATGCCCTTCTTCCAGGCACAAAGGCGACGGCATACTTGCCTGAAGGCCAGACAATTACTGAATTTTATTCTCCCACAAAAGGGTACCTGTCGTGCTCCCAGCATCGCCTGCATTTTGGACTGGGCAGTACGTCTCGGGTCGACAGCATTCGCATCATCTGGCCCTCCGGACAGGTGCAGGTATTTTATACTCCTGCCATTGACCAGGTGCACCTGGTTAAATCACTTAAAATGGTGGCGGCTTCCGATTCCGAGCCTTTGAAGCTCCTCTATACAGAGCTGCCTTTCTTGCCAGAATCTGTACGTCACAGTGAAAATAACTATAATGACTTTAAACAACAGATGCTTTTGCATCAAAAATACAGTATGGAAGGACCTGCTATAGCCATTGGCGATATAAACGGTGACGGACGTGAGGATCTTTTCCTGGGTGGGTCCACCGGCATGGCAGCTGCCCTTTACCAGCAGGGTTCCAAAGGCCAGTTGAGCCAGCTGTCTTCATCCGTATTCCAAAAGGATAGCGCAAGTGAAGATGTGGCTGCACATTTTTTTGATGCTGACGGTGACAAGGACCTCGATCTGTATGTAGCGACCGGAGGAAATGAATGGCCAGCAGGACACAGGAACTATGCAGACCGCCTCTACCTGAATGATGGAAATGGACAATTTACTGACGCTTCAAATCGTCTTCCTCCCCTCCTTGACAGTGGTAGTGTAGTGGTGAGTCATGACGTGGACGGTGATGGCGATGAAGACCTGTTTGTAGGCTCCCGTTTAACTCCCTGGCAGTACCCCACCCCACCCTCATCGCGCCTACTCGAAAACAAAGGGGGAATGTTCACAGAGGTCACACAAAAATGGGCCCCATTTCTCCTAAGAGCTGGAATGATTACCGATGCCCTCTTTGTAGATCTGGATCGGGACGGGCGTAATGAGCTGGTATATTGTGGTGAATGGATGTCACCTCAGGTATGCAAATGGCAGGGATCGGTGTTTACAAATATCAGTGAGATACTTGGACTGCATACTGAAACCGGGTGGTGGTATTCACTTGCCGCTGCCGATATCGACAAGGACGGTTATACTGACCTTCTTGCGGGTAATCATGGACTCAACTCACGCATCAGGACATCTACCGAACGACAAGCCACCCTCACATATGCGGACATGGATAAGAATGGCACAATAGACCCTGTGATTTGTCATACCGAAGGTGATATCAGTTATCCCCTGGCATTTAGGGACAAAATGCTTGACCAAATTCAGGTTTTGAAGAAAAAATACACCCGGTATCACCAGTATGCTGACCAGACCCTGGAGGACATTTTTGATAGCAAGATCCTTGATGAAGCCAGTAAACTAAGCGTTAAAACTTTTGAAAACAGCCTGTTCCTCAATAAAAATGGTAGCCGGTTTGAGAGAATTCCGCTACCCGCCGAAGCCCAGAAATCATCTGTAAGGGCTTTCTTACTGACTGATGTGGACCAGGATGGAACAGACGAAGTCCTGCTCGGTGGCAATCATTTCGGTACAGACATTCAACTAGGACGACTGGATGCCTGTCGAGGAGTGGTCTTGAAAATCGTTAGCAGAGGACGTTTACAGTGGATGTCTCCAAAAACAACGGGACTAAAATGGTCAGGACAGGTGAGAAAGCTCCTGACATCAGGTAATGAGATTTGGGTAGTTCGAAACAATGACAGCGTACTGCGATTTGCACCTACAGACTGGTAACACATATTTCACTTTAGGGTTTGTTCAAAACGACTAATGCTTTCTGCCCACTAAATCCCTAGTCGGCATGGAACTGTGGAAAGTTGATTTGTGCCATTTTCATTCCTTCACTTTCCAAAACCCATAGACGCGCTGTTGTGGCTTCCGATCTGCTGGAATCTCCCGCAAGGGCTCACACGGCCGCAAACCTGCAAAACAATCCGCCGGCAATTGCTGGTAGATCTTTGTTCCTTCTGTCTTCCAGTCAATCATTTCATCAGACACCTCACGGATGACCCGGGCCGGATTGCCCACTATCAAACTGCGCTTTGAATATTTTTCGCCGTTTTTGACAAAACTCAGCGCTCCGATAATGCATTCATCGCCAATTTCCGCATCATCCATGATGACAGCATTCATGCCCACCAGAGCATTTTTCCCGATAATGGCCCCATGAATCACCGCCCCGTGACCAATGTGGGCGGATTCATGCAATATCGCAGTTCTCCCCGGAAACATGTGAATGGTGCAATTCTCCTGCACATTGCACCCATCAGATATAACTATTTCTCCCCAGTCGCCCCGCACGGCCGCACCCGGACCGATATATACGTGACTGCCTATGATGACATTACCTGTGACCACTGCCTGCGGGTGAACAAATGAGGTTGGGTGTACAACCGGAATGTAACCGTTAAATTCATAGATCATGACAGTGGAAAAATTTGCTGTAAACGATTCAGAATGGCATCAGCAGCAGGACAAAGTTGCGCGTTGGCCAGGTTGAGTGAAGCCCTTCGCACATATTCATCTTCATCAGTATGCGGATACCTCCTGCAAGCCTCCGGTCTGATGTCATAGACGCTGCATTGATTGTCTGACTGCAGAAATGTGCACGGCACTCCATTCAGGGTCAGTTCACCATTGATATCCTCCAGCACATAGCGCTTTTGGAATATTTTGGGAGCAATACCCAAATGCGCCGCCAGTCGTTTAATATCAGATCGGGTCACCAAGGGAGGAATGGAAGTACAACATCTGGCGCAGGCAAGACAATCAGTCCTGCCAAATATCTCCTCGTGCACCTCTTTCAATACCGGTATAAACTTTGCCTGGTTTACCTGGCGCAATCCCTGCAAATACATTCTTTTTTGTTGAAGATTCCCGGCATCAGTTTCCATAGTGTATTGATTTACGCATCCATCTTTTCAACATCAGATACCCTTGATTCGATCCCACAATGCCGCAAAAGCTTCGGCAATATTTCCGTCCCGGGGCCGCTCTCCCTGGTCTTTCAGGGTATATGTCCTTCGCTCATTGAGTGCGAGATTGAATTTGAAGACATATTCTTCAGGGTCTGTCTTTTTCATTTTAAAAGTACCAAAGCGCAGATCATAAAAGCCCAAAGAATCGGGTTGACCTGAATGACTGACATTTTTACCAACCGGACGAAAAAAATAATAGTTGTCACTAAACCATGCCAGGGTCTGCAATGTGGTATCTCTTTGTAA
>JAJTEZ010000119.1 GCA_021298335.1 Saprospiraceae bacterium
CGAGGGGGGCTAAAATGATATTCGACGGTACTTGCCCCGTTGCCCCTTGCGCTGATGAGTGCCCGCGAAATACCAAAGTATCCGGCATTGGCTGACTCCGTCCACGACCCCTTGATAACGGTGGTGGTATCATGGGTGTCAATGGCTTTTTCAAACGTGGGCTGCCACCCTTCCTCTAAAGCTTTTCTATCGGTAAGAGCAAGGATAGAAGGCACCTTACACTGCTCTGAGGGGGAGGAAACAAAAGCACCTCCCACGGCCATCCCGGAAGATCCTCCTCCGTCGAGGTTCAGTGCGTCGGTACAAGAAAAGTAAAGAAAAACCTCAGCAAGTTCGGGCAGAGAAATCCCTTCTGACGTATTCTGTCTCCCTTCTGCTGTGATCAGAAAAATGCGTTTGTCGGAGGTATAGCCTACTGCTGTTCGGGCATCACGGTTAGAAAGTCCAACTCCTGAACCCCACATAATTTCCTGGTTATAGGTAATAAAGCTAACACCATTTTGAACCAGCACGGGGCCGCCGCCGATGCCCGCCAGCACATTTTCCATTGCCTGTCCGCTGGCTTTATCTGGGGCAGAACGTGGCGAAGGATCATTTGCTGTATACTGCAAGGGAGCAGCAAATGAGACGATATCTGAGGAGGCATTTCCATAATGGTAGATCCAATCGATGGATGGATTCAGTTGCTTGTCTATGGAAAAGAATCCTCTCATTACGGGATAGGAGAGTCCATTTCGTGTGACTGAACCCACGTTTTGAGCCTTCACACCATCTGGCGTAACTACAGCTGAATAGGAAGTAGAACCCCCGAAAAAACCTCCGTTTATGGCTGCGTAAGCCCCCTCTTCCCGCGAAAAATCTGAGACAAGTCTTGGTGTGCCCAAATAGGGGCGTAATCCAACTGACGGATTATTTAGATCCACCTCAAGTGCCCATATTACGAGTGAGGGTGATGTACGGGTACCTTTCCAAAGTCGGCTCCCCTGAGGCAGATTTTGGGTGCCAGAGACGTCCTTCCATTGTATTGTCTGGGAGTGCAGGAGTGTTCCCGGAATAAAAAATAATGAAAGAAGAGCGAACCAGAGCAAATTCCGGCTCGCTACTTCTATCATACACCACACAAAATCTCTATTTTGAAAATTCATTTACCAAAGGTTGTTGTTATAGCCTTTCTGATATTCCTGTCATTAGTTCCTGATGAAAACTTCTTTGGATTAACCAATATTTTAATATGTAAATCATTGATTTTAGAATCCCTGTCATTTTCAAAATACATTGTATGAACTCCAGTTACGAATGAATAACAGAAATAGTCTATTAACGCGAATCTGTGATCATGAGTTTATGAAATTCCATTTTCCCTTGTGAAATCACCTGTACCAGGTAAATTCCCGGCAAAACATCATTTACTGAACATCTTATTTCCTGGCTTTGTCCCAGCCATGACTGCACTACCCTACCCTGCAGATCAAGCAGGTGAATTGCTTCTACATTTCCGGGATGTTTGATTATCCATTCGCCGTCAGTAGGGTTGGGAAAGAGAACACTTTGTTTTTTAAATATCGGGGCATCAAAACCGGAAGTAGTTTCTCCGAATCGCTGGAGAATAAACCCATTTCCTGCAGCATAACTCATGCAGAGTACATTTCCAAATGCATCATTCGATAACCCGGCACCAACGCTCGCATTGCCATTGGACACGTCGCCAAGACTGCTTTGGTATACGAGACGGTCGGCAAATACCGCCTGTGACAACGATTGCAGCGCCTCCCTGATGGTGTTGCCGTCGGTAATATCTAAGACATACCTGGCATTTTCAGCGGGGTTACTTTTAACATGTACATAAGTGAGATAACGCTTGCCTAAGAACGAAAAGGTCTGGGCAGACATAGGCCATGAAGGAAAAAAGGCTGGAGGTATCTGCAAAGAAATCTGAAAAGTGCTGTCCAGCAATATGATTCCGGCAGTGGGACCGCTGATCAGGTAGGGTGTTGCCGGGTCAGATACTTGCTGAATGCGTGCAAAATTGACATTTGTGACTACATCAAACGGTACGATAGTCGGCTGTGTATTAGGAATTGTCCCATTGACAATATTCCAGATATAAATATTTTTCGTTCCGTGACCACTGGCGATAAGTTTTGCAGATGTATTCGGATCGCCCACTACAGTGATTGCGTCTCCTAGTCGGGCGGGCGCCATTCGATATTCAAGAAGTATTTTGGGTGGACTGTTGCGGTCTTTCCAGGCATACACCTTAAATACACCACCAACAAAAACCATATTGGACAAGAATAAGTGATCGCAGGCATTTTATTGCTGCTTTTTGAAAAATCCATCAGCCTCGACACAGGCCATGGCCCATTCTGAGAGCTAAGCAAGGTAATGTTTGTAAAAATGCTACATACCATTACAACTCGTAAAATAGATCGTGTATAAATTCCCATCATGCGTAAACAAATTTGAAGGGTGATAAAATAATTTGTTAATCCTTTATAGAAATGGTGAATCCAGGAAGAATTACCCTTTTTTTTCTAAAAATTTTGGAAAAAAGATGAAAACCCGTGCGTTGTTCTTCAAAAAAGAGAGACTCCGAGCAAAGAAATTACGGAATCTGTAGATTTTACGTCAACAGAAAATTCAGTAGTAAAAAAAGTTTTCCAGTTTGAGATGCCAGCTTTTCGTAAAGGGAAGCAATGGCTTTATAGATGATTTTGTATGTAGATGTTTGCTCCGTTTCCATGATATCGGCGATTTCGGAATAGCTCAGACCTTGATAAAACCGTAGATAGATGGCTTCTTTTTGTCGTTTTGGCAACTGGTTGACGGCATTTGTAATCTGATTCACCCGGATCATAGTTACCTCATCGTGAATGATGCGGTTTTCCACTGAGAATTCCGTGTCAAAAAATGAAAGACTATCTGGCTGATATCGGGAATATGCCTGCTCTTTGCGGAGGCGTCTGTAGATTTCAAGACGCAGGCATTTGAAAAGGTAATACTTTATGGATGTGGTATGACTTAGGTTATTGCGTTTGGAATGGAGCGTTGCAAATACTTCCTGAATACAATCTTCGGTGACAGAGGAATCATTTGTAAAATGGTCACCATACTGAAAAAGAACTTCAGCAAACTGGTGATAGATCGTCTCAAGACTCCCAGGTTTATTGTCCAGAAAATCCTGCCAAAGGTGGCTTTCACTGTCATTTGAAAAATTGGATCGACTCATTTTCCAGACTGAATTTTCTTTGGTAAATTTTGGATCCACTCTCTGTACCTGTTGTACAAATGTCCGGCCTGCAGATAGGCAGACTGCGGACTCATAAAATGCGAAAACTCAAAGGTAATGGCTTTGTCGTATCCTGCGCGGGCTGCTGCCTGCAATTTCATGCGGAGTTTATCAAATTTGATGGGCAAAAACT
This sequence comes from Saprospiraceae bacterium, assembly GCA_021298335.1. GTDB lineage: Bacteria > Bacteroidota > Bacteroidia > Chitinophagales > Saprospiraceae > OLB9. Next base: position 3,423 of record JAJTEZ010000119.1, read on the forward strand.
TGATGGGCATGTCGCGGTCGAAAGATTCGGCATTCGTCCAGCATTGCATGCCAAAGCGATCTGCCATGGTTTTATTGACTAGAAAGAAATCATCCAGTTCGTGGTAGTCAATGTGACCATCCTGAAATGCAACGGCATCGACCACTTCATGAATGCCTGAAAATATTTCGGACCATTCTTCTTCGTGCTCGCGCACACTGACTACCTGATCCTTATAAAGAATTGACTGAGCGGCCATAACGGCCTTCTTTCCGTCTATCCAGGGTGAAATAAGGGTGGGTAGTCCGTTACTGACTTCCTTGCATTGGCGACCGAGGGTGGTAAACGACTCAATGGCTCCTTTGGTCTTGCGGCTGATTTCCATGCTCAGGTACCAGCCACCAAAGGAAGGGTGATGTCCATAGCGCTGCCACACTTCGTCAATGACAAAGCGATTTACATCAATTTCATGGGTCATGTCGCCCGTGTCCCAGTATTTTCCGCTATCATACAGTCCAAAATAGAACTTCATTTCATACTTGTCTGCGAGCGTCAAAAACAGTTCCACCAGATCGGTGGATGGCGTGTAGCAACCCTGTGTTTGCGTCAGGTATTGAGATGGCCATGTAATAAACCTTCGATAGCCTCCCCGGATCAGAATAACAGTATCGATGCCGATGGCTTTCATGTACCTGAAATCGGCTTCCCATTCGTCGGGACCCCAGTTTTGGTGGGGAATATCGTGACTGATCTCGTCAAGAAATGTGCCCGTGATGTTCATAATCCTTCTGATTGGTCCAGTTTACGTAACGGATTCCACCACATCTTTTTCAGCCAGACACTCGTTAAAATGAATACTCCACACCATAGCACTGCCTGGGTATTCTCTCTGATCATGAAATAGATAGGAATGACGACCTGTGCCATCTGCCAGATGATGCCTGCCAGGATATTGACTGCATCTTTAGAAAAATCCTGGTTGGGGACGAAGTCGGCATCTTCTGCCCTGACCGCCTGGATGACGGGACCCCAGAACCCCCAGGGTCGCGTTTGCTTGTAAAACTTTTTAACAGATTCAAAATCTTCGATGGGATGGAGGTAAGTACCGGCAATACAACCTACGAAAGAGACGAGGAGGATGACCGGAAACACATAAATATCGACAATTTCGGGAAAAAAGAACAACTTCACAGTAGATGCTACCAATCCGGATACCATGCCGTAAAAATATCCGTAGCCTGTAAATCGCCACCAGATCCATTTCAGCGCATTGGCTGCTGCATAACCACCGTAGAGGGCTGATGTAATCCACAACGTAAGCTGGTTGAGGGATGTGGCAAAAAATCCAAATGCCATACCAACAGCAACAAGTAGGAGTGATGCATAGACGCTCATTGTGAGATACGTCTTTTCGTCTTCATTCGGCCGAAAATATTTTTTATAGATATCATTGATAAGGTATGCCGGTGCCGCATTGACAAATGCCGAAAAAGTGCCCATAAAAGCTGCCAGGAGTCCGGCGAGCAATAAGCCTTTAATCCCGGCAGGGACAAATTTCTGGATGGCCATTGGCAAGACCTGTTCGAAATCGATCTGGCTGCCCATGGCCTGGATTTCAGGGCCCAGATATACCAGACCCAGTACCGTAAACGCGGCGACCATCAGATAGCGGGGCAGATACAACACGATGATTGTCAAAATACCCATTCTCGCCGCCTCTGAAGGACTGCCCGCTGCCAGGATGCGCTGCATATCATAGCTTGGGACCGGACCTGCCAGCGAGGCAAATATGCCCTTGAAGAGCATCAATAAAAACAACGTGCCAAAAAGGCCAAAGCCATCTGCCAAAATTTTGTCATTGACGGCCGGATACGGGGTATTGGTCCAGTCTAGATCAAGCTGCCAGCCAAACCACAGATTATCCCACCCTTCCGGTACAACGGCCATGATTTGCTCATGAGTCACAGTGTTGTAGGCGATGTATCCAATGGCAATGCATGATACAGTTAAGATGAGCAACTGGAGTACTTCTGTGACAACCACGGAATACATGCCTCCTTTGATTGTATACAAGGCTGTCAGGCCGCAGATGAGCAAGGCATAACTATGAGCTGAAGATAGACCTAGTGCGGTCCATGCAAGATCCCAGGGAAGCACCAAAACACAAAACTTGCCAATGCCTTCAAAAAAATAGGCTAAAAACCCGATAACACTAATGACAGCAAAGATGACAATGATAAAATGCGACAAACGTGCACCCTTTCCATCGCCAAACCGAAAGGTAATCCATTGGGCTCCGGTCATGACATTAGAACGCCGCATCCAGATGGCCAGGTATACGAAGACAAAGACCTGGTTCCAGACTGGCCACAACCAGGGAATCCAGGCACTCTTCAGCCCATACACAAAAAGGATGCTCACCGTCCACATGGCCCCGGAGATATCAAACATTCCAGAGGCATTGCTGAGCCCCAACATGTACCACTTCATTTTATTTCCACCGAGAAAATAGGATGCCATATCCCGGGAGGCAAGTCGGGCATACCAGAAACCCATCCCCAGAACCAGGGCGAGATAGAGTAGAATAATTGCAATATCAATGGAATCAAGAGTCATAAGTGGTTATTTATTTTCTTCAATAAAATGTCCCTGAAAATCAACTTCTATTGCAAAGGGTTGCCAGATTTCGTCCAAAACTATTGCAACCTGACGCCGGGACAGTGGGGTATCTGCCTTTACTGGGTTTTTTGGAAATATGGAATTCAACAGATCCAGGACGGTGGATTTTTCAGATTTGAATTGCAATTTTGCTGTGAAAGAGGTCAGCCATTCAGCTGTCACTGGCTTTTGTGACATTTCCGGTTCCAGCTTAGCTTGAGACAATGCTGCCAAACCTGACGAGAGGTGAGATACTTTGCACAGGGAATCAGGATAAAACCACGTTTGATTAGCCCATTTGTATGGCATTCCTGTCCCTTTCAGCAAGCCGGTAGCTCCTATTCGCTGAATTGCCTGAAATTGTGGGTCTGAGGTGGGCACATCAATATACGGCATGATGTAGGCACGCTGATCCAGAAGACTTTGCTGCACTTTTCTGACGGATACCTCTGCTGGTTGAGTGTTTTCATTTGCTGCCAAGGCTGCCAGTGTTCCAGCCGCCTGCCCGATACCGAGTACCACAGGTTGCAGACGGGTGGTTCCGTTGACTATATTAGAGACACTGATGTTTTTTTCGGCAATGATCAGAGGCATTTCCACTGAGGGGATTAAAGCACCTAAGGGGATATTGTAGGATGGTGCCTTGATGTTGATAAAATCAATCGGGGGAGCCTGGGGATTTTGCTTATGATGGTGATCAATTGGATAATCTCCAACGGCGATTCCGGTTTTATAATATGCTTCTGTCTGATCAAAAGGTTGCAGGATGTGCTGTACTTTCAGCCTGGATCGACCCCGAATGCGGCGCGATTCCCGGTGGTAAGGTATCAAAGGAAGGCCATCAGCAGAGGGAAATTCGTCTAAAGAAAGTCCAAGATGTGAAAATCCAATTTCATGTTGCAAATAATAGATAAATTCTAACGTTCGCTGCTTGGCGTTATTTAGTGCAGCCTGCCGTTCGGGATAAGGTAAATCAATGATATTCAGGTAGATGTCATTGCCACAATTGGGCCAGTTGATCATATATTTACCATTGGGAAGCCGGCCATAATCCATCATCTTTTTACAATCGAGGAGCGGTTTTCCGGTAGTAGATGGGTCTCTGGTATCACAGGCACACCTGAACAATTCAGGGTTGTAAGCTGGAGGTTTTGGCAAGATGTGTTTTGTTCCGGTGGGGTATTCCTGCAGGATAGCTACCCAAGTGAGGTCCTGCACTATTTGATTGGCTGTTTCAGGTGCGTGTGGCTCTTCGGTTGCCGGGCCGCTGTCCATGCCAATATCGGCAGGAATATTCATAAATGCTGCTACATCTCCGAGTTCGGTAGCATCGATCACTACATTTGCGGTAATCTGCAAAAGTTTATCCTCTTTTAATACAGAGATTGCCCATCGATTATTTGAAAAGGAGATATTCAACAATTTTGAATGCTGCCATACCTGCAGATAAGATTCACGGGCCGCCATATTCTGAAAAATGCGATTACCTACGCGGGGCTCAAACAAGGTATTGCTCACCCAACCAGTTTCCACGGCAGCGGGACCGCCGTAGTACTGATACAGACTATCCCTGAATTCCGCAAATATACCCCCTGCCAATCGGTGATTGCCATCAAAAGCTGAAACGCCGGCAGCAGTGAGCATGCCACCCAGCCAAGGTCCCTCTTCAAGGACTAAGGTATTTGCCTGTAATCGGGACGAAGAAATACCAGCTGCTACTCCACTGGCACTTCCTCCAGCAACGACCACATCGAAATGCAATGCAGTTTGTGCATACAATCTGTTTGAACACAGAAATCCGTGAGAAATAAAGAAGAATATCAACAATTTCCTGCACATGCTGACCCGATTTAAAACAAATGTACTGAAATTGTGCTCGTGCACAAATCTTTTTTTATTTTCAGAAAATACAGACAATAAAGTGTTTTTTCAACATATCCCGGAAGGGCAGTCGAGTGAAGTAATTCTGTTGGCGGCAGTGGTTGCAGGAACAACACCCGATATTTACTCCAACATCTGGCAAGGCCTGGTTGATTTTTACAGTCAGTCAGGCAAATTTCAACAGGTTATTCAAAAAATACCGAGACTGCACCCCTCTCAAGTACAGGAAAAGGTACACAGGAAATATACATTTTAACTGGGCCCACCAACTCACTCCATGGCAATTCATACCCAATAAGGCATCATAGAACATTATTATGCGTCCGGCTGTACCGTGTACAAAGGTGATCCATATGTAATCTTTTCGCCTTCTGCCTGGTTTTCAAGATATTTACCTACAGTTTATATTTTTTGTACATTTGTTTTCATGATCAAAAAAGTCACCATTAAGGATATCGCGATCATCGCAGGCGTTTCACGGGGCACCGTCGACCGGGTCATCAATGGCCGGGGCAATGTGGCGGGCGACATTGAGAAAAAAATCCTGAAAATTGCCCGGGACATGGGCTATGAAAAAAACCTGATGGCGAGTACGCTGGCCACCAAGAAAATCCACAGGATTGCCATTGTCAGTCCGGATCCCGCCAGTGATATGTTTTGGGGCCAGCCAAGAGAAGGCATCACCAGCGCCCTCGAACTGACGAGACACTACGGCATTCAGGTGGATTATTTTGACTATGATCTTTTTCAGAAAGAAGCGTTTTGTATGCAGATGGAAAATGCCATCCATGCGATGCCCGACGCTATTTTAACAGCTCCAACCTTCACCCAGGAATCGCTGGAATATCTTGAAATTGCTCAGCAAAAAAACATACCTTTTATCACAATCAACACTGAAATCCGGCATCCCGGCATCATGTGCTATGTGGGCCAGAACTCATTCAACAGCGGCTACCTGGCCGGGCGGCTCTTTCACCTCCGGCTGAAGCCTGGTGACGAAATCATCGCCATCAATCTTGGACACAGCGTGGCCAATGCACAACATTACTCTGATAAAGTCGATGGACTCCAAGCCTATTTTGAAGAGCACCAGATGATGGAAAACCCCGTTCACTTTTACGAGTTCGACCAATTTATGCAACCGGAAGGCGTCATCAGCTTTTGGGAAAATGTGCGCAAGACCCACCCCGGAATGAAAGGCCTGTTTTTTACAAATTCCAGGGCATACCGACTGATTCCACATATTCCTGAGCAGCAATTGAACCAGTTACACACAGTGGGCTTTGATATGATACAACCCAACATTGATCTTCTAAAGCACAGGGCTATATGGGCATCATGAACTTTGTCAATCACTTTATCCTGAAAAAGGAGGTCACTGCTACCCAGTATCTGCCACTGGACATTGTATTGAAAGAGAACGTTGATTTTTACATACACAACCAGTCGCTGGGCCTTCTTGCAGGAAGGTAAGCAACAGCCCAAATTGATCATTTTTATTGTCCAGGATTCATAAGTAAATATCTATCAAAAAAACATTTTGGTAGTGACGCGTTGTTAGTATTCTATTCGCCAAATCAACCAAAAAAGATATGACAACTTTTGTTCTGCACAAATCCGACAGCCGGGGAGTCGCCGACCACGGCTGGCTACAAAGCCGACATACGTTTAGTTTTGCCGGCTACCACGATCCTTCCCGCATGCACTTTGGTGTGCTCCGTGTATTGAATGATGATGTGGTGATCGGGGGCATGGGCTTTGGGCGCCACCCTCACGACAACATGGAAATCATCTCCATACCTCTGGAAGGTGATCTCGAGCACCAGGACAGTATGGGCAATACGGCAGTCATCCGGCATGGAGACATTCAGGTGATGAGTGCTGGAACCGGCATTTTCCATAGTGAAAAAAACAAAAACAGGGACCAGCCGGTGAAGTTTTTGCAAATCTGGATTTTTCCAAACGAGCGCAACGTACCTCCCCGCTACGACCAGATAACGCTGGCACCGGAAGACAGGCACAACCGCCTGCAGCAGGTACTTTCACCCAAGCCGGAGGATGAAGGCGTCTGGATTCATCAGGACGCCTGGTTTCACCTGGGCCGTTTTGAAAAGGGCTGCACTACGGAATACAGCTTGAAGAAAGAGGGCAACGGCGTCTACGCCTTTATGATCAGCGGGTCAGCGATGATTGCAGGCCAACAGGTTGACTCCCGTGACGGACTGGGCCTATGGGATATTCAATCTCTTTCCCTTGGCGCTTTAAGCGATATGGAGGTATTGCTGATGGAAGTACCAATGGAATTGGGGTAAAATCAGGGGGGTATGGATGGGTAACTGGCTGGGAAAAGAATAAATTAAGGCGAACTTGATAAATTGTCGGAATCACCGATTCAACGGATAAAAGGATTTCACTGTTTGCCATTGGAACCACCCAAAATCAGTGTCATCCGCGGCATCAGTGAAAATCTGTGATTCAGACTGGCTGAATACATACAACAGATGTATTATTGCATGTCATTTCAATGAACAAAGGCATATGTATTGTTTTTGTAAAAAATATATACTTTTTTATATACTTTTGTAATATATTTTTTGAATATGAAATGAGCATGAGGCGATCACGCAAAACACCATTATTATTTCTCATGCGAATTCCATATGGCCTTGATAATCAGTTACTCGGAGAGTGACGAACTAAAAATAAACGTATGAAATCAATATCTTTAAAAATTGATGATGAAATTTTCGGAGAGACAGAGAAAATCCTTTCCCGAATCAAAAAAACCCGAACCCGTTACATAAACGATGCATTAGACTCTTATAACAAACAACAGCGCAGGATTTTACTTGAACAGAAACTTAAATATGAATCTGATCTCGTAAAAAAGGATTCCCTGGATGTGCTGAACGAATTTGAAAGAATGGATTATGGAGATGAAACAATTTGAAATTTGGTTAGCCGACCTGAATCCCAAAATGGGTACTGAGCCTGGAAAAACCCGTCCGGTTCTCATTATTCAAACCAATCTGCTGAACAAGATTCCTCATCCTTCCACAATTATATGTCCTATTACTTCAAGAATTGAAAAAGACTCTGACATTTTAAGGGTGCACCTCAAGAAAGGTACAGCCAATCTTTACGAGAGTTGTGACATTATGGTCGATCAGATACGCGCCATTGACAATAAAAGATTGATAAAAAAATTGGGTGATATTCCACAAAATCATAAAGAACTGGTAAAAGAAAACATTCGAATCGTGCTTGACCTAGAATGACTAATTAATGAAGCGTTTTGAAGGGCGAAATACCTTTACCCATTCATATGTTTATTTTTAGTTCGGCACTCTCTGAGTGACTGATTATCAATGTCATATGGAATCGTTGATGAGTAAAATAATCATTACCTTTTGTGTGTAAATGATTCTTTTACTCATGTCGATTTCATATTATAAAAGAATCCTAAAAGAGATATTTACAGCAAAATGAATATTGCATAGTATTTTTATAATTTTCAGTTTGTTTGTCGGAGCCAACAAACTACCTTTATTGAAGATTTTTACCATAGGCCCAATAAACCAAAGAGAGAAAAAAGCACAAAAATTGACTCTATACAAATGAAAATTACGCCAGCATCCCTATTCCAAGACATTCATTCCTGGCAGGATTTTGAAGCACTGTTGCAGACATTCTCCAAAAAAGAAAAGGGAGACGCATTCGAATGGCTGGTCAAATTTTACTTTCAGATCGACCCCATTCTCCAAAGTAAATACACACACGTATGGTTACTCCGAGAGATACCCGCCAGTGAGAGAGAATATATCAATATACATAAGGAAGACCTTGGCGTTGACCTGATTGCGAAAACAGAAGACGAGTACCACGCTATTCAGTGCAAGTTTCACTCGGACAAAACGAAAGCTGTTACATACAAGGAAGTATCGACGTATCTTGCCCAGTTGGAAAGCAATCCCAAAATTACACAGGGCTATATCTGCGCATTTGCTGACGGCACATCGCGACAGTATCAGAAACATAATGCTAAACCTGTGAACCAGATTTTATCTGATTCCTGGTCCCGGCTTGATTCAGATTTTTTTGAAAACGTACGACAACTAATTGAAGGGAAAAAGCCACAGTATATCCTCTTTGAACCAAAAGATCATCAAAAAAAGGCTATAATACAGGCTAAGGAGTATTTTCTGGATCAGGACCAGCGGCGGGGTAAACTGATTTTCCCCTGTGGCGCCGGAAAAAGTCTGACAGGTTTCTGGATGATGCAGGCATTGCAAGCCAGGTCTGCGCTCATTGCTGTGCCCAGCCTATCACTCGTCAAACAAACATTGGACATTTATCTTAAGCAAATAACTGCACAAAACGGGCATGTAAAATGGCTCTGCATTTGCTCAGATGAAGGCATCGGCAAGAACGAAGATGTGGTCTATTTTACCGAAAATTTGGGCATCCCCTGTAACACCGACCCTGTAGAAATCGAACAATGGCTTCTGAAACACAGAGGCGAACCGATCATTGTCTTTACCACCTATCAGAGTAGTCCCATCATCGCCAGCATCTCCAAAAAATTGGATTACACCTTTGACGTGGCCATCCTTGATGAGGCACACAAAACGGTGGGACACAAAGAAAAGCTATTCAGCCACCTTCTGTTTGATGAAAACATCCGAATTCAGCGGCGAATTTTCATGACAGCAACCGAGCGTTTCTTCTCAGGACTGAAAGACGAAATTTTATCGATGGACGACCCGGATGTTTACGGAGACACTTTTGCGTTCATGTCGTTCAAAGAGTCCATCCGGCTGGAGCTTCTCACCGACTACCGACTGATTACAATTGATGTCAAAAAGTCGGAAATTGCATCGTTTATCCGGGAAAACAACCTGGTGCAGCTCAATGAAAAATGGAAAAAGGATGCGGAATCCCGTTCGCTGGCTTCCATGCTCGCCTTGCGCAAGGCTATGACACAGTTGCCCATAAAAAATGCGGTTTCCTTTCACGGATTACCAATAACAAAGGGCTTTGGCATACGAAATGAAAAAGACCGGATTGGATTTCACCCGGGAAATAGAACAAAACATTTATTACAAAGAATTAGAAGAGCCCATTGGTATCCGTAGGGTAGATTTTGTTGTGGAGGGCAAAATTTTAGTAGAATCAAAAGCAATTAGTCATTTGGAAGATATTAATGTCCAAGTTCTCACAATATCAAAACCGATCCACCCGGAATCCATCCACCGGAATTTCCGTTTTCTCGCCCGCCAGCATCTGGCTCACCAGCAATCCCGTACCCGCCGCCATGGAAATGCCTATCATGGCATGGCCGCCGGCAACCACAGCATTCTGAAGATGCGGCACCTTACCCAGGTACGGAAGGCCATCAGGCGTACAGGGTCGTAAGCCGTGCCACACATCTTCCGGCCCGGGCACCGACAAATACAGTTCCGGATAGTATGTATTGGCTGCTTGGACAATCGGCCGCACGCGCCGCATGTTGATACTTCCATCGTCGTTGCCCAGTTCCATAGTGCCTCCAACGCGAAGGTCAGCACCCAAAGGTGTCATGGCCACACGGTCGTCCACCAGGATTGCCGGATGGTATAATCTGCTTTTCTGGTCCCCAAATGTCATGCTGTAGCCCTTGCCCGGCTGCACCAGCAAACTCAGTCCGAGACCTGCCTCCAGATGGGCGAGTCGCGAACCCGTAGCCAGCACTACCGCATCGCATGTCAGCCTCGACTCCCCCGTATTTACGGCCTCTACCTTACCCTTCGATATGTTAAAGCCGGTGACCTCATTTGAAGATAAGAATGTTACTCCACCGGCTACCAAATCCTGTCGCAGCGCCTGCATGAGCGATCCGGGGTGTAAGTGCGCGTCTTGCGGAAAATACACCCCGCCCAGCACGTCCACCCTGACGTCCGGCTCCATGGCCTGCACTTCAGCTGCCGAAAGCACTTCAGCCGACCAGCCCAGCATCCTCGCTTCCCGTGCTAGCTCCGCCTCATGATGGCCTGTGGTTTCCTTCTTGTACAACATCAGACATCCCTTGGTCTGCAAGCCAACAGACACAGGCAACTCCCGCGCAATATCCTCGATCAACTGCCGGCTCAGGCCAAGCAACTGATTCAGGTGAGGAGCATTCCTCGCTACAACCGTCGCATTGGCCTTACGGTAAAACGTCCAGCACCATCGGGCCAAGGCAGCATCGGCTTTGAGTCGTATATAAAACGGACTGGTAGGGCTCAACATCCACCGGAGGCCCTGCGCCACAATACCAGGCGAGGCTAAAGGGACAAAATGGCTGGGTGAAATATAGCCCGCATTGCCCCATGAACAATTGTCCGTACCATCACCGCTGTCCAGTACCGTCACCTCAAATCCTTTCTTTGACGCGTACCAGGCACATGACAGACCAATCACTCCTGCTCCAATGATGACTACCTTCATAATGTTTGATTTAGTTTACTTTTTCCCTCTCTGGAATACAACTTGGATTTTTGTGCCAGATGTGCTCCTATATGACCTGAAAACCACCGGCATACGGGTCATCCTCGGGGTCCACCAAAATCGTATTATAGCCATAGATCCGTGCCCAGCCTTCAATGCCCGGAATGATGGCATCATAATG
>JAJTEZ010000120.1 GCA_021298335.1 Saprospiraceae bacterium
CAAAGGTGGGATAACAAAGAATACGTGGTGCCGCAATTTCGTTGGCTGCACTTTTTTTCTTATGTTCCAGTGTCCAGTTTACGCCGTTGCCACTTGCCGGATCCCGGATAGTGGTTATGCCATGAGCCAGCCAAAGTTTAAAAACATATTCAGAGGGCGTGCCCTGCGACTGGCCACCAATATGGCCGTGCATGTCGACGAAGCCAGGCAAAATATACATTCCTGAGCAATCCAACTCCTTATCACCAGGTTTTGCCTTCGGCCTGTCAGACTCCTGTATAGTGGCTCCAGGGTATCCCACACTGCGTATTTGCTTGATGACATTTTTTTCAATCACAATATCTACGGGACCCACTGGCGGTGCTCCGGTACTGTTGATCACTGTTGCCCCGCGAAGAATCAGCCTTTCAAAGGGCCCCTCGCCCTCCTTTCTGACAGGGGCTGGTTCAATCTGACTTAACAACTGGCCTTGAATCAAAACACAACAAACAGCAATAGTGAATAAGTACTGCCTCATACCGGATTTTTTATGTAAAACTAAGAAAGAATCACCATCAGTACAATGTCTTCCTGAAAATCTGTCTTATCACATGTTAGAAAGTCCATAAAATTGATTCAAAACCATCAACAAATACGCCTCACGTTCTTCAATCATCACCCAAAATAGTATTTTTGCCTTGTAAATCAATGGTTCATGAAGGTTATACATCTTTTTTGGTCTGCCTTGCTGCTATTTTGTTTTTCGGTTTTGTTTTCGTCATGTGGCATGGGCGATGCGTCAGAAATCAGGCAAGTCAGTGATGACGATTCGCCACTTTTGGATATCGAAAATGAAGCTCCGTTGTTTGAGCTTCTAGGACCGGATGTGACCCAGATTCGGTTTATCAATAAAATTGAAGAAACCAAAGATCAAAACATTCAAAGTTTTGCTTACATGTACAATGGCGGTGGTGTAGCCATTGGAGACATCAATCAGGATGGTTTGCAGGACCTGTTGCTCGGAAGTAACCAGGAAACCTGTAAATTGTACCTGAACAAGGGAAATTTTCAATTTGAAGACATCACGTTACAGGCAGGACTGGAACTTTACCGGGGATATAAAACAGGGGTAAATATGGCAGATGTCAATGGGGATGGTTTTCTTGACATCTACGTTTGTTCTTCAGGTTTTTTTCAGGATGACTTCAGAAAAAACCTGCTCTATATCAACAACGGAGATGCTACATTTACAGAAAAGGCAGCTGAATATGGACTTGATGACAAAAGCTTTAGTACTCAGTCGTACTTTTTGGATTACGATCTTGACGGCGATCTTGATCTCTACCTGTTGAACCATCCGTTGAATCCAAAGGAGGCAAATAATTTGAAAGGTGAAAACGATGCCAATGGAAACCCGACAATCGTCTTGTCCAAAGACCTAACGCATGTGACAGACCGCTTATACAAAAATGAAGGATCAAAATTTATCGATGTGACCGAAAATAGCGGCATCACCAACGAAGCTTTCGGTTTAAGTGCAGTGGTCAACGACTTTAATCAGGATGGGTTTCCAGATATTTACATCTGCAATGATTACGTCAAACCAGACTACCTGTACATCAATCAGGGAGACGGCACATTTACTGACCGCTTTGCAGACTTTTTCTCCCACACGTCCTTTTCTTCTATGGGGTCCGATTGTGCGGATTTGAATAATGACGGGTGTCCGGAACTCATGACTCTGGATATGTTTCCGGAATCCAATCATCGACAAAAAATGCACGGCACGGCATACAACTATGACAAGTATTTGCTGACACAGAAGTTTGGTCTGGCTTCACAGTTTATCAAAAATACACTGCAAACCAGCAATTGTGACGGCACCTACTCCGACCTGGCCATGATGGCAGGAGTAGCACACACCGACTGGAGCTGGAGTGTTCTTATGGCAGACTATAACAATGATGGATGGAAAGATATTTACATCACCAATGGCTACAGAAGAAATACAACCGACAATGACTTTGCCATGTATGTGTCGGATTCATTTTACAAAAACAACCCAAACTTACAAGCTGTCGACATCCAGGACTACCTCCGATTGATTCCGTCTCACAAATTGAAGAACTACTTTTATATGAACCGTGGACAAATGCAGTTTGCCAATATGTCAGACACGTGGGACCCCAGTCCGGCAGAGTTTTCAAATGGTGCTGCGTATGCTGACCTGGACAATGACGGCTACTTGGATATGGTTACAAACAATATTGATTCTCCTGTTTTTATTTTGAAAAACACAGGAGCAAATTCAAGAAAAAATCATTTTATCAGATTTAAACTTCAAAACTCCAAAGGTAAAACAACCTATGGAGCCAAAGTGGAAATCACAGATGCAAATGGCAAAAAACAATATCAGCAGTTTTATCCCGCAAGGGGATTTCTTTCCAGTACAGAACCAGTCATACATTTTGGCCTAGGCAACACCTCGTCTGTTAAAGAAGTCAAAGTTATCTGGCCAGATCAGCAATCAGATGTATTTACAAACCTTGCTATAGACAAAGTGCACGAACTCACTTACAAGGGAAGTGCTGGAAAAGCGAAAAAGCTTGTCAATCCGGAAAAGTACTTTGCGGCCTCCTCGCTGGATCTGCCGGTAGATATGAAGCACATTGAAAATGATTTTATCGATTTTAAGAGAGAACCACTTCTACACAGGAAATTTTCTGAAGAAGGTCCCGCCGCCTGTCGGGGAGACATCAATCAGGACGGCCTTGACGATGTATTTTTAGGTGGAGCAATGGGTCAAGCCGGAAGATTGTTCCTTCAGGAAAGTGACGGCAACTTTTCCTTCAGCCCTCAGGAGTCGTTTATCAAAGACAAACAGCATGAAGATACTGATGCGGCTTTTGCTGATGTGGACAGCGATGGTGATCTGGACCTGATTGTGGTGAGCGGAGGAAATGAATTTCCAGACCAGTCAGACTACTACACTCACCGCTTATATCTTAATGACGGAAAAGGAACATACCTTCGTAAAGCAGATGGATTGCCAAATATCCATTCATCTGCTTCCTGTATTGCCCTGGCTGATCTGGATAGTGACGGTGATCTGGATCTGTTTGTTGGTGGCCGGGTTGTACCTGGCAACTACCCTACCTCACCGATTAGTTTTCTTGCAAGAAATGACCAGGGGAAGTTTACTCATGTAACTCCGGAATGGGCTGAAGGCCTCTTTCGGTGTGGTTTGGTGACCGACGCGGAATTCACCGACCTCGATGGAGATAACGTGCCAGAACTCATTATAACAGGAGAATGGATGTATCCTAGAATTTTCAAAAAAATGGATGGTAAATACCAGGATGTCTCAGATAAGTGGAAAACGACCCAGCTTACCGGCTGGTGGGAAACAGTCTTTCCAGCGGATGTCAATGGCGACGGAAAGACGGACTTGATTTGTGGCAATAGTGGTTTGAACTCATATTTTAAAGCAACTTCAGAAAAACCCATCACCTTACATTTCAAGGATTATGATAAAAACGGGACATTAGACCCCATCCTTTGCCAGTACAATGGGGACGAAAGCTACCCATACGTGATGCGTGACAAACTGCTGGAACATATGGTTGTACTCAAGAAAAAGTTTGTGCGCTATAAGTATTATGCCGATGCAACTATGTCAGATCTATTTGATGATGCACAAAGAAAAGATGAGCAGGTCATGTCAGTAGCCGAATTGTCCAGCATCATCCTGTACAACCGAGGTGACCAGGGATTTGAAGCTGCCCGTCTACCCTACGCTTTACAAGAGTCTTGTCTTCGAACAATCGCTGCACATGATGTGGATGGAGATGGCAAAGAGGAGTTGATTACAGGAGGAAATTTTTATGGAACCGACGTGTTTACAGGAAGGTATGATGGCTCATCAGGAACCATATTAAAGTTTAATGGCGAGAAGATCTCCACAATGAAATCCGCTCTGACAGGCTTCCAGGCTCGCGGCAACGTCCGGAAAATCCTCCCTGTAAAATCGAAAAACGGCGTAAATCTGCTGGTGGTTCGAAATCACGATGCTCCACAGTTATTCGAAGGCAAGGCGGCACAGAACCAATGACAGATCACAACATTGCTGTGCATCACCTGTTTTTTCTGGCTCCGGTGCAGTTCTATTGTGAATATATCCAAAGAAGTACAGTTTTGTTTGAAGCATGCGAACATTACCAGAAAAGATCACACCGCAACAGGTATGTCCTGAATTCTTCTCAGGGGCGACTCGAATTGAGTATTCCACTTCGGAAAGGTAAAAATCAGCAATGTCCTATCAGAGATGTGCAAATTTCCTATGACGAACCCTGGCACGTCCGTCATTTTCAGACCATCCGTTCAACTTATGGAAAGAGCGCATTTTTTGAGTATTATGGTGATGGCATTGAAAAAATTCTTCATAAAAAGCATAGTTTTCTTTTTGATTTAAACCTGGAAGCGCTGGAATGGACGTTTCAAGTGATTGGCATTCAAGCAAAAATTCAGTTGACACACGAGTACCAACACGAATATCAAGATCCAGTGACTGATTTCAGAACGTCGGCTTCATCGGTCAAAACTGCTTGTTCCTTACCCGTGCCCAAGCCATACGCCCAGCCCTGGCAGGACAAACTTGGATTTGTCAGTGAACTTAGCATTCTGGATGTTTTGTTTTGCTGCGGACCAGAATCTGCAATGGTACTTCGGTCAGGTGCAAACCAATAATATGACAGTGAGTTCTCTTTTGATAGATCAGCACAGCAAAACTCATGAAAAGGATTGCAAAATCAAGCTCTGCCCTGAGTTGAGGAATTTGAAAAAATATTAACATATATTTACCATACAATAAGGAACTTTTCTCAAACAAATGACATTAAATTTTTCTTATGAGTACCTATATCAGACTGACTCTACTTGCTTTTTTTGCCCTCACAAATACTGTAATAGTAGTTTCTCAGGACTATCCTTTTCGCTTTGGGAATGAAGTTTACGACCAGGATGTTAAAACTGTCACCTTTGAGGTCAACGGGCTTCCTACCAATTTCCCCATACTCGTCCTGAATTCAAGTCAGTATGTCATGCTTAAATTTGATGATTTACTGAATGAAGAGCGGCACCTTTATTACAGACTGATTCATTGCACGAAAGACTGGGAGCCATCAGGTATTTCTGAAATCGAAGCGATTGCGGGTTTTAATGATGAAAGACTTAGAAATTACGACTATTCGGTCAATACCCGAACACCATACATTCACTACTGGCAACGATTCCCGAATAAGGATACGCAATTTAAATTGTCAGGAAATTATCTGCTTGTGATTTATGAGGATAAGATAGACTACCCCCTGCTTACCCGCCGGCTTGTGGTCACAGAAAATAAAGTCGGAGTGGACGTACAAAGTATTTTCCCAGCTGACGTAGAAAACATCAGATATAGGCAGGAATTACAGGTTTCCGTCAACTTTGAAAAATTCAAAATGCGAAACCCTGTCAATGAGGTATCTGCCCTCGTCCTGCAAAATGAAAACTGGAACCTACCAGTACATGCCAAACCGTCATTTTTTAGCGGCAATAACCTCAAATTCAACAAATTGCGCACCTTTGAATTTTGGGGTCTCGCAGAATACAGACAGTTTGACACAAGATCACTGATGCGTTTAGGGCGTCATGTCAAATTTATCGACAGGCGCACTGATGGAACAGACGTACTGCTGGAAACTGATCAAAGTCGGGCGAGCAAGGTGCATATTGCCTTTTTCGATTTCAACGGAAAGTTTCTGATTGATAATTTTGAACGTCTGGGTGGAAGATCAGTCACCCAGGCACTCGACGAGTACACAGGAAATATACAGGCCGATGCGTCGTTAAGACAGAGTTTACGTGATTCTCTGGTTAGCAGCATTGCCCAGAGAAATGCATTGCTGGACAATTTCGACAGAGCTGAGGAACGGGATATTCGGTCTGATTATACCAAAGTGACGTTTGTACTTGACATGGATGCGGCAGACCAGAACAAAGATGTATTTGTGTTAGGCGCCATGAACAACTGGCTTCCTTTGGAGGAATACAGAATGGTTTATGATCCTAAACGTGACATGATGTCGACTGAAGTTCTTTTGAAACAAGGCTATTACAATTACTATTATGGCTTGCTGGAAAATGATGACCAGGTAGATTATGCGTCCCTGGAGGGGAGTTGGAATGAAACCGAAAATGACTATCAGGTGCTGATCTACTACAGAGGCCTGGGTGATTTATACGACCGGGTCATCGGATATTCAAGCTATAACACCAACACTCGACTGTTGAATGTGAGATAAGGAGCTCAGTTCTGGCAAAACCAGGGTATTCACGAATTGCGTGTTTTGAGAACTGCCTGTATGATCTCCCACGCTTTGGCAAACTGTTGTTCAATGTTCAAATGCGTATTGTCAATGGCAATCGCATCAACTGCCATTTTCAGAGGGCTATCAGCTCTTTCAGTATCCATCTTATCTCGCTGTCTTAGGTTTTCCTCTATCTCCGAAAGAGAGACTTCGTGGCCTTTAGAAGTCAATTCCTGAAACCTTCGTTGTGCGCGTGCTTTCACATCAGCAGTAATAAATAATTTGACATCGGCCCTGGGAAATACAACAGTTCCAATGTCCCTGCCATCCATGACCAAGCCAGAACCATCATCCATAGCCTGCTGCAAAGAAACCATTTTTTTTCGCACTGCAGAAATTGCAGCCACCTGACTCACCAGGCCGGATACCTTCACTGATCGAATCAATTCTTCCACATTCTCACCATTGAGAAATGTCGTATTTTTTGCATCTAAGTATTTAAAGGAGATGTGAATATGCGCGAGGGCATCCATCACTTCCACGTGATTGAGGAGATTCACTTTATTTTGAAAAAAATAGAGGGCTACTGCTCTGTACATGGCACCGGTATCCACAAAAATATAACCCAGCTTTTTTGCTAGTTGCTTCGCGAGCGTGGATTTCCCGGAAGATGAATATCCGTCGATGGCAATCGTCAGGGGTACAGCCTTCATTGGCATTCTCATTTTGGTGGCTAGATCTAAAAAATACCAAATCACTTCAAGAGGCGCACCTGAACGGATAGCATAATCTATCAACTCATCCCTGGTGGCAGGCCATGGAGCATCTTCCAGGTTGTGTGCTAATTCAAGTGTCCAGTACATACCAATATTTTGATTAAAGTGTTAATAATTTCAATTCCTATTATAGACACAAAAATAGGTCAGAAGGTTTCTTCAGCGAATAAAAAATTATTTTTTCAATTGATCTTCTCCTTTGAAATCAGATAATAAGCATGGCATCACCGTAGCTAAAAAAGCGGTACTTTTCCTTGACGGCCTGATGGTATGCCTCCATGATCAGTTCAAATCCTCCAAAAGCCGCCACCATGATAATAAGACTCGTTTTGGGCAAATGAAAGTTGGTAATCATGCTGTTGGCAATGCTGAAATCATAAGGAGGGTAAATGAATAAGTTAGTCCAACCATCTGAAGGCTTTAGCATTCCGGTGGCAGAAACTGAACTTTCGATGGTACGGACCGAGGTTGTCCCGACCGCACAGACTCTTTTATGGTGTTCCTTTGCCTTGTTTACGACAGCTGCTGCCTTTTCGGAGATACTGTAGTATTCAGCATCCATTTTATGCTTGGACAGATCTTCTACGTCAATCGAGCGGAATGTACCTAGGCCTACATGCAAAGTGACTTCTGCGAGGTCTACACCTTTGATTTCCAACCGCTTAAGCAATTCCCTGGAAAAATGCAAGCCCGCAGTTGGGGCCGCCACTGCACCCACCTCTTTAGCGTAAACAGTCTGGTATCTTTCGTTGTCGAGATCTTCCGGTGCCCGGGTAATGTATTTAGGCAAGGGCATGCTCCCCAAAATTCGGAGCACTTCTCTAAACTCTTCATCGGTTCCATCGTAAAAGAAACGAATGGTCCTACCCCTCGAAGTGGTGTTGTCTACAACCTCAGCGACAAGAATATCATTTCCCTTATCGTCTGCAAAATATAATTTGTTGCCCACGCGAATTTTTCTCGCAGGGTCAACTAACACATCCCAAAGTTTAGCGTCAGAATTGAGCTCACGAAGTAAAAATACCTCGATTTTCGCACCTGTCTTTTCTTTTTTGCCATACATCCTGGCAGGAAACACTTTGGTATTGTTAAAGATCATGGCATCGCCATCATCAAAATATTCAAGAAGGTCCTTAAAAATCCTGTGTTCAATCGTCCCCTCTTTCCTGTTGACAACCATCAATCTGGACTCGTCACGTTCCTGAGAGGGATATTGTGCGATCAGATTTTCGGGCAAGTCAAATTTAAACTGGGAAAGCTTCGTCCTCATCGTATATTCATTTGGTGGCAAAAGTATAAATCTTTAGACAGAAAAAAGGCATAGATTGTTCTGAAAAGAACGAAAGTAAAAAGAAAAATTTTCTCATCATTTGGCAGTAAACTGACGACGGATGTGATACGTTTATCTATTTACCGAGCACGATGTTCCGAATAAGTCGTTATTTTGTATCCTCGAGTACCTCATACAGGTAAGCACAACATCGCATATGGCAATATTTGTAAAAATTTGGTGGGAAAGTCTGCAGCAGGCGTTATCATCCCTGCGGGGAAACAAACTCCGAACCTTTTTATCACTTCTGGGCATTACGATTGGGATTTTTTGCATCATCACAGTCAAATCTGCCGTGGATTCACTACAGGCAAATATCGTGGAAGGATTTAATGAACTCGGGAGCGATGTCATTTATCTTGATAAAATGCCCTGGAATGAAGACCCAGGTCAGAATTACTGGAAATATGCCAAAAGACCAGATCCAAGTTTTGAGGACTTCAAAGCGATTACCAGAAAATCCAAACTGGCAAAGCATGCTGCATTTACTGTTTTTGTAGGTGGTCGAACGATCAAGCATTTGTCTTCATCCATCTCCAATGCCTTCATTATGGGGAGCACCTATGATTATCCATCCATTCAAAATTTCAAAATTGAACGGGGCCGGTATTTTACACAGGGAGAATATGAAAGCGGTGCGAATAAAATCATTTTGGGAAACAAAATTTACAACGAGTTATTTGGTAGTCTGGATGGCATTGGCAGGGAAGTCAGATTGTTTGGTCAGAAATTTCAGGTCATTGGTTATATTGCTTCAGAGGGTGACAACGTTTTCAACTTTATCAATTTTGACGAGGTCATCTGGATGGGGTTGAATACTGCCCAAAAGTTTATCAACGTGCGGGAAAATTCAAATATTGGACGCATGCTGAATGTAAAAGCGATTCCTGGAGTTGAGCTGGATGAGGTAAAAGGTGAAATCGCCTCGATTATCCGTGCAGAACGTCGGTTGAAACCTTTGGAAAAAGATAATTTTTCGCTCAATGAATTGTCTATGCTTTCCCAGGTACTGGATAATGTCTTTGGAGTGCTGAATCTGGCTGGCTTTATCATTGGAATTTTTGCCTTGATCGTAGGTATGTTTAGCGTAGCCAATATTATGTTTGTCTCTGTCAAAGAGCGAACAAGCATCATTGGCATCAAAAAAGCAATTGGTGCCAAAAGATATGTCATTCTTCTGGAGTTTCTGACTGAAGCTGTCATCCTTTGTCTTGTTGGGGGCATCATCGGACTGATACTGGTCTATATTTCTCTGACCGTCATCTCTATGGTCATTCCGTTTTCTATGTCCATGTCAGCAACAAACATGGCGATCGGTGTGCTATCTTCTGTCATTGTAGGAATCATTTCAGGCATCTTACCGGCGCTGCAGGCCTCCGGCATGGATCCGGTAGAGGCAATAAGGTCCTAGATTTGATATCAACTTGCCATTGACAAGTAGGCCGAAAACTTGGTTTTTCGATCCGGAGTGCCTATCTTTATCCTGACTTTTTGCCATGCGTGTTATTCCGATCTTTTTGCTGGGATTACTGATACAGTTGCCGTTTTGGGTAACAGAGTTTTCCTTGCATCTCCAAAGAAAGGAAACCAGGAAAATTGCAAAAGAGTTGATTTATCGAGGGTTAAATGAGTCAGACTTAGTTGCCATCAGTATTCAGGAATCCGGCTGCATGTTCCATTGGGAAAAAGAACATGAATTTGAATATGATGGCATGTTGTATGATATTGTCAGGACAGAGAATTGTGCTGGGGATACGATAGTTTACTGCTGGCCGGATCATGCCGAAAGCCGCATCAAAAAAAAGTTAAACTCTCTTCACAACCAATTTCTACAGCAAAGCCCGGTCAGGCAAGACCAGCAAAACAGAATCTGGTCGTTTTATCAGTCATTGTATTTTGAGCAAGTGAATGACGTATTTCCGTGCCAAGGGCCTAAAAATTTTACAATTATACAATCCTTCCGATTTGAAGACGCACGACAGACCGGCTGGGCCAGCGTGGCCTTTACCCCTCCGGATTTTGTGAGCTTTATTGGCAAACTATAAGTTTGTGTTCACCTGATTGCACCATGTATGGCAAGTCTCTTCCATTGGACATTGTCCAGTCGTTGCAGTACGGCTCAGCTAGACCTCATTTTAACAACTGGTTTCCTTTTAGTGATTGATCATATTGTTTTTTTTTGAGACAATATCTTCTACAGAGCAATTTGAACGCTGAAATTGGGTGAATGCGGGCAAAGAACATTCAAATTTCTTCCCCCCTTGAACTTTTCATTGATAATATTAACAGAGCGATACATGCATTCTATTATAAAAAACATGTGTCTGGTCTTGTGCTGGATATTTTCTACATCTTCACTGACGGGCCAGACTCTATCAATCATTATTTTGGATGAGAAAACCAACGCACCATTGCCGATGGTCTTGGTCATTGATTCAGTCGCCTCACAGGTGTTTGAAACGAACCATGAAGGCATATTGCTTCTTCAACAAACATACCCGTCGCAAAAATTGAAAATCCAATATCTGGGGTACAATACAAGATACATTCTGATTGAAGAGATAAAACATTTTAATGGCATCATTCTGCTTCAGCCCAATGCTTTGTCGATGGAGGAAGTTGTGATTTCGGCCAGTCGGTGGAATCAATCATCAGCCAGAGCTCCCTACAGGATTCAGACCCTCAACCAAAAGAATCTGTGGATGAGACAGCCACAGAATGCGGCCGATTTCCTGGGAGCCGGAGGCAGAGTTTTTATTCAAAAAAGTCAACAAGGAGGTGGTAGTCCCATGATACGTGGCTTTGCAACTAACAGGTTGCTTTACAGTGTGGATGGAGTCAGGATGAATACTGCCATATTCAGGTCAGGAAATATCCAGAATGTGATCAATCTGGATGGTTTTGCACTGGAAAAAGCAGAAATTCTGTTTGGACCGGGAGCAGTGATGTATGGCAGTGATGCAATAGGTGGCGTGATGGCTTTCCAAACCTTGCAGCCTGTACTTTCGTCAGAAGCAGGCAAAAAA
>JAJTEZ010000121.1 GCA_021298335.1 Saprospiraceae bacterium
CATATATATAAATATATTAATTTAAATGTAGGGTATTTGTCAAATTTGCATATATAAAATAATAATATTTTGAAAAAATATATAAAATACAATATAAAACCAAGTATTGATTAAATAACAAAATAAATAATGAATAAAAATGACAGATATGAGCGTAGAAACAAAAAATATAAGAAACGTTGTCATGCTTGGGCATTCCGGTTGCGGAAAGACCACATTGACTGAAGCTATGCTGTTTGAATCAGGTGCGATTACGAGGATGGGAACTGTTGCGGCAGGTACTACAGTATCAGATTATACAGCAATAGAGCAGGAGAGGGGTAATTCTTTGTTTAGCACTTTGACGCATGCAAAATGGAGGGGTTGTAAGATTAACATCATTGATACACCGGGTTCTGATGATTTCATAGGCGAAGTGATCAGTTCACTGAAGGTTGCAGATACTGCGTTGATGGTATTGAATGCAGCTCATGGCGTGGAAGTAGGTACTGAGTTGTTGTGGGATTACGTCACGTCCTACGGGACTCCTGCAATTTTTGTGATTTCGCAGATGGATCACGAAAAAGCTGATTTTGACATGACTGTGGAACAGGCCAGGAATCGCTTTGGGCCGAAAGTGATGGCAGTGCAATATCCGCTTAGGTCAGGAGGCCAGTTTGATGCGATTATTGACGCAGTACGAATGGTCATGTATGAATTTCAGCCCCAGGGAGGAAAGCCAATAAAGAAGCCGATTCCAGATTCTGAGATGCCAAGAGCATTGGCGATGCACAATGCACTCGTGGAGGCAGCAGCAGAGAATGACGAGGGATTGATGGACCAGTTTTTTGAAAAAGGAACACTTACAGAAGAGGAAATGACCCGCGGCTTGCGGATTGCTCTCGCTCACCAGCAGATTTTTCCCGTGTTTTGCTGTTCTGCCGCAAAAGATAAAGGGAGCGGCAGGGTGATGGGATTTATCAATGATGTGGCGCCATCTCCGGCCGATGTGCCACCGTATTCACTTTCAACGGGTGAAAAGTGTGATTATGATCCCAATGCTTCTACGCGCCTCTTTGTTTACAAAACCATTTCTGAGCCGCAAGTAGGTCTGGTGAGTTATTTTAAGGTGTATAGCGGTATTGTGAAATCGGGCGATGAACTGATTAACGCAACAAATGGGACCCATGAAAGGATTTCACAGGTCTATGAGTCGGAAGGGAAATTGCGTAACCCGATTGATTGCCTGCATCCCGGTGATTTGGGAGTCACTTTGAAGCTCAAAAACACCCATACCAACAACACACTACAGGCAAAAGCCCTGACCGGTGAAATTGATCACATTCACTTTCCGGAACCGCGCATCCGGACTGCTGTTGTGTCACCGAGCAAATCGGATATGGAAAAGTTGATGAAAGCATTGCACCAAATGGAAGAAGAAGATCCCACCCTGGTAGTGGAACATTCTCCGACTTTAAAACAGGTCATCATACATGGTCAGGGACAGCTTCATCTTGACATGATCAGATACAGGATCGAAAAGGTACATGGTCTGCACATGGAATTTGAAAAGCCCCGGATTCCTTACCGGGAGACAATTACCCGTAGTGCCAATGAGATTTACAGACACAAAAAGCAAAGTGGAGGAGCAGGACAATTTGCCGAGGTTCATATGCGCGTAGAACCCTATCATGTAGGCATGCCCAACCCAGAAGGACTCACCGTCAAAACTACTGAAGTAGATGATCTTGACTGGGGAGGGAAGCTGGCCTTTTGTTGGTGTGTAGTGGGAGGAACGATTGATGCCAAATTTTCAAGTGCCATCAAAAAAGGCATTATGCAAAAAATGCAGGAAGGTCCGCTCACCGGATCAAATTGTCAGGATATCAGAGTGTCGGTATATGATGGCAAAATGCACCCTGTTGACTCCAACGATTTGGCGTTTATGCTGGCATCCATCAATGCATTCAAAGCGGCGTTTAAAAATGCCGGCCCGCAGATTCTCGAACCCATCGACGAAATTGAAGTTACCTGTCAGGATGCAGTGATGGGAGACATTATGGGTGATCTGCAGACGCGAAGGGCGATCATTACAGGCATGGATTCAGACGGACATTATCAGAAAATCAGAGCCAGGGTGCCACTCTCTGAGATGTACCAGTATTCTTCGGTTTTACGTTCTATTTCTCAGGGTAGGGCAAAATTCAGCCGGAGATTTGGAGAATATGTGGCCGTTCCAGCTGACATTCAGCTAAAACTAATCACTGAACACAAAGAAGAAGAGGAAGAGTTACACCATCACTGAAAAAACAGTAGCTAGGTCATGCTCAATTTTCAGTGGAGAAAGTGAAGCACCCATTCACCCCGGGTATTCCATTCCACACAGGGCACAGGTATCCGGAATACCTGTGCCATCGAGGCCAGGGTCTTGAAAAGGGGGTGTTTCAATCCCAGTTTTCGAACAGAGATGTCAGGACCGAGAAAAAATCTGGAGTACCGGGGATATTGCATGGACAAGTCAAAGACTGCCCGTAGGTTTGACCATTGTAATCTTTCAGCCACTGTTCAGCCCAATGATGGCCATATAGTGCATTGGCCCTGATCTGGGGTGTCGTCGTGGCAGAAGCGGGAGAATTGGCCTGAAGGATTGACTGGCTATAGGAGGGGGCACCCGGTAGGAAACGCAATGCAAATCTTTGGTCTCCCCATAAGTGTTCCTGCCATGCAAACCAGCCCACACCGCAAACATTGGCGACCATATCAGGGACTGAAAATCCCCATTTGGCTGAATATCCGTCAAAGACTTCTATCGTACTTTGAAAGACCAGACTGGTAATCATACCGGTCCACAGAGCTTTTTTTCGCGACATTCCGGCCCACCGACTGCCGGTGTAGATCAGTGAGGTTTGTGCGTAGGCACTATGCATATGGCCCAGCTTGTCCATATTTCTCCATTCACCCAAGTCATTGAAAAAATGAAATGCTGAACGTTCATACTGCGCATACCAGGAGTAATACAAACCTGCGGAAAATGCGGTGTAGGCTGAGCCGATAACCACAGTTCCCGTAAGCTGACGCCTTGGGGAAGTGGTGTCAGCAGGTACCAGCCATTTCTGGCATTGTGACTTCTGACTTAGGAAGGCACAAAACAAAAACATCAAAATTTTGAAGGGGGAAAGCCTGGATTGAAATGTAAAGCTTTGTGGGTCTTTTTGTCGCTGCATAACAGCAAAAATAATGTTAAATCCAGACGCTGTAATAAGATATGAAAAAATTGCGTTATCTTTCGACGTTGAAATATCACATGTAACATGATGGAAAGGCGCCTTTCGCTATTGATTGTTCTGGTACTAATCGTATCTACTTTTGGTCGGACGCAGGAATTGCATTATTCATATTATCACTTCACTCCTTTGAATGTCAACCCGGCTAACGCGGGTGCTTTTTCTGGTTCGTATAGGGTGAGCGGTATTTTTTCTGATAAGCAGGCAGCATTTACGCCGCGCCCGTATCGTACGACAACATTATCTGCAGATGCACCCATCGTAAGAGGTATCCGTAAGCAGGACTGGATTGGTTTGGGCATTCAGATGGATGTTATCGGCAATTCAGGATTGTTTGTAGGAAAAGAGAATGAAGCCAATCAGGGTGCAGTTTCCACTGGGTCTACGCAGCAGTGGACCTTTATGAAAATAGGTGGTGCCTATCACCTGGCGCTAAACAAGAAGCAAACCTCTGTAATCACTTTGGGAGCTCAGTACGCTACAGGTAGTAGGGATTTCCGGAAATTGTCTGATCTTGATGGCAGGGTAGGGCCTCAAACGGGTTTTCCTGACCTGGATATACTTACCTTCAACAACGGTCCGACAGCAGGAGGAGGTACAGGGGGAAATAACCAAAACAATGATCCCAATGAAATTCAGTTTAACAGATACAAGGATTTGAGTGTCGGATTACTGTACAACAAAAAAGGCAAAGGCACAGATTTACGTCTGGGTTTCGCTATGGAGGGGTTACTAAGACCCAACATTGGTTTCCAAAACCGCAACATTCGTTCAGACTCTGTGGAGACCAAGTATCTGGGTTTGAACATCCATGGTAGTTATAGCCTTATGCTTAACAAGAAGACGGAGTTGATACCTGCATTCTACTACTATAGTCTGGGTCCTGCATGGGCGGTCAATGTGAACACCCATGCCTGGTATAAGGTCGATCCTGAAAAGGATTTCAGAGCGGGAGCGGGCCTTGGACTGCGCAACCTTCGGGCAGCTATTGTTTACCTTGGTGCCGAATTTAAAGATATCCGTATAGGTCTTGCATATGATCTTACGCTCTCCTCCGCCGTTCTGGCAGACAGGACTGTGGGAGGCTTTGAAATTTGTGCATCATATACTGGAAAAATCTACAAAAAGCCCAAGCCAAAGCCAGTAATCTTTTGTCCACGGCTCTGATGGTTGTGGTTACAGATAGAATTGATTTGAAAAATTATAACAAAAAGTAATGCAAACAAGGCTTTTCATTTTACTCTTTCACTTCGTTGGCCTCTGTACTTTGGTGAATGCACAACCAGTGACCGTCAGTTCTTATGAAACGATGATAGAAACGGCAATTACTGCCGCAGAAAACAATGATTATGTCAATGCAATTGAGTGGTTTGAAAAGGCTTATGCTGAAAAAAAGGACCCAAACCTGCAGGTGGCGATAGGAGATATGTATGTTTTATTACGTGATTATCCGAAAGCAGAAAAAACATATGAGCGGGTAATCAGGCGGGATAAGAGGGATGAGTTTTTCGACCTTCGGCTTGACTGGGCTCGGGCAATGAAGGCACAGGGCAAGTACCGCGAAGCCCTTGATGAATTATTCTGGGCCTTGAGTCTTACCCGGAAAATGTAGAAGCATCCGTCTCATTTGCAGGAGAAGAAGTAAACTCACCTTCTGCTGAATCTTCCCCGGCGCTCAGTGCTGACGGGACCTTGTATTACACGTCGATGAATGCAAAAGCACCGACGACCCTTGACGGCAAGGAGGGCGAATATCACGCAAAAATCTTTGCAGCAGCTAGGGATTTACAGGGCAAATTTACCAAACCAGTGGCGTTGGAAGAGGCCATTAACCGGGTGGATTTTTACAATACGGGAGTCTCTTTTTCGGAAGATGACAAACGCATGTATTTTACCCGGGCCAAATACAACAATAACGGTGTGGAGATTTCTCAGATTTACCTTTCAAAATGGGAAAATGAAAAGTGGAGTGTACCATATCCTATTGAAAGTCTTTTGTCTGAATACAGGACAAGACATCCCTATGAAGGCGAATTGTTTGGTTCAAAAGTGTTGTATTTTATTTCGGATATGCCGGGTGGTTTTGGGGGATATGATATCTATTATTCACCAATCAGCGGAGAAAATTATGGAACTCCAGTCAACCTTGGGCCAATAGTTAATACATTAAAAGATGAAGAGTCACCGTTTTTCCGCGACGGAACTTTATACTTTTCCTCGAAAGGGCATCCTGGTATGGGTGGATTGGATAATTTTTACACTGAATGGAATGGTACAGCATGGTCCAAGCCCACAAATATGGGATATAATTATAATTCCTCTTACGATGACTCATTCCTTCGCTTTAACAAAAGTGGCAATCAGGGATTTGTGGTTTCAAACAGGGTGCATAAGGAGAAAAAGAAATTCAAAAATACAGAAACTTGTTGCGACGACATATATGTCATCCAAATCAGGGATTTGGTGATCAACCTGAAAGCACTTGTCAATAATGGTAAAGGGAAACTTGATGGAGCCATAGTCGAATTGTACGAGGGAAAGGGAAAAAGTCCTGTAGAAGTGAAAACAAATTCTTTGGACAACGACTTTGTTTTCCTTCTTGATAGTGATAAAACGTACAAGGCCATCATTAAGAGAGACGGATACCACCCCGATTCCATAGAGTTCAACACGAATGGTATTTTTGACGATTACACTTTCAGCAAGACCGTGACTCTCAAGGAGAAGCCGGCGCCTGTCAAACGTGTGGTTTCGCGCAATGAGCCGATTCAGCTGAGCAGTATTTATTTTGACTACGACGACGACAAGATCCTGCCAGATGCTGAAAAGGATTTGTCTTACCTCAAATCGCTAATGGACAAATATCCTGATATGGTGATTGAGCTTTCGTCACACACAGATAGTCGTGGTGATGGTGAATACAATAAGAAGTTGTCACAACGCAGAGCCAATTCTACCAGAAACTGGCTGTTGGAGGAAGGTATAGCTGCACAGCGCATTCGGGCAGTGGGATATGGCGAGTCAAAACTTCTGAACAGGTGCCGGGATAAGGTCAAATGTTCGGAAGAGGAGCACCAGATCAATCGTCGTTCTGAATTTAAAATTATTGCAGGTCCGCAAACAATTGAAATTCAGGTGGAAGAGTAAATGTCATTTAAAATTTAGAATTACAGATACTGTCAGAATTAATGTACGATTCTTTCTTTTTGGTTGGAATAAAATGACATTAAATATAAAAATGTCAAAATTATATAGTATATTGTTTGAATTTCCACAAGGCATTTAAAATTATTTAGAAATCATCTAAATAATTTATTAGAAAAATTATTCGAATAAAACCATGAATAATTGTTGCCGACCTTTAGTACATTTGCGCATCATCAAGATTCTGTCATATTTAATTAACCAAGATGAATAAGCTGTTTACCACTTTAAGCTTAGCCTTCTTTGCCTCCAGGATTTCAGCACAGTCAGCTTCCTTTTCTGCCAACCAACTTCTGTTGTACGGAGTGGTGGGAGTTTGCGCTGTTTTAATCATTTGGGCTATGATGAGCCTGGCAAGCAATTTATTGAAAATTGAGGCTTCTAAATACGGCATTGATCCGAATAGTTCTTCTGTAGGTATTCTTCCGGGACTGAGGGATATTTTTAAAGCCAAAAAGCCGTCATACGCCAATGAAGGAAGTTTCTTTCACTTGACTCGCGGCTACGATATCCGATTGGATGGTGAGGCGGCATTGTCTGTAGCTGAAGTAAAGGCAAGTCGGTTTGCCATTTGTCCTGCCGATTTTCATGGTATGTCTCCGATTCCAAAGCTGGAAGTGCAGCAAGGAGATGAGGTCAAGGCAGGAGATGCTTTGTTCTTTGATAAAAAGAGGCCTGAAATTCAATATGTTGCCCCGGTCAGCGGAGAAATTGTTGAAATTGTTCGGGGAGAAAAGCGTGCAATCAGTGAAGTGATTATCCTTGCAGACAAAGAAATACAGCATAAAAAATTTGATATACCTAATCTGGACCAGGTAGATCGGAGCTCTCTTGCGTCGTTTTTAGCATCTTCAGGCCTATGGTCACTGCTGAAAGAAAGGCCATTTGACAGAGTTCCTTCTCTGACAGAGGTACCAGTCAATATTTTTATTTCCACATTCGATACGGCACCCCTGGCACCTGATCTTTCTTTCGTGGTTCAGGGGCAGGAAGCTGCTTTCCAGAAAGGGTTGGATGTGTTGGCTAAGCTGACATCCGGGCAGGTACATCTCGGACTGGATGCGAGAGGGGAGAAATCTCCTGCAGGCGCGTTCACAAATGCACAGGGTGTCCAGAAACACTGGTTTAAGGGTCCTCATCCCGCTGGAAATGTGGGAGTGCAGATTCACCATATTGCCCCAATCAGTCCAAAAGTGAAGGTTTGGACAGTAGGCGTACAAGAAGTTATTACGATTGGAAATATGTTCCTGACAGGAAAATTCCATGCCAATCGTGTAGTGGCTTTGACGGGTGCGGAACTTAAAAATCCGCAGTATGTGCATACCTTTCAGGGGGCAAGTGTTCAGGATTTATTGAGGGACCATGTCACATCTGAGAATGTGCGTTTTGTCTCCGGTGATGTACTCTCAGGAAAAGAAGTTGATCAGAAAGGTTTTCTTTCCTTCCATGGTGATCAGGTAACGGTACTTAAGGAGGGCAATGATTATGAGCTATTTGGCTGGTTGTTGCCTTTATCACCCAGGCCGTCAGTTTCTGGTACAATTCCTTCTTATGGCAGTGATCATAAATTTGAAGCCAACACCAACACACATGGTGAAAAGCGAGCCTTTGTTGTTTCGGGATTATATGAAACCGTTTTGCCGATGGATATATATCCAATGCATCTGATGAAGGCAATAACGTCTCAGAATCTGGATAAAATGGAAGGTCTCGGACTTGCCGAGCTGACTGAGGAGGATGTTGCTTTGTGCGAATTTGTATGTCCATCAAAGAATCCGATGCAGGCCATGCTCAGACAAGGTCTTGAATATCTGCACGAACAGTCATAAATTTTATAAACCAATGTCATTTATACAATGGGATTATTAGATTTTTTCAAAAAAATAGAACCGGACAAAAAGGGAAGTCCAATATTGCATACAGCATACGATGCCTTTTTTACCTTTTTATTTACACCCAATGCTGTTTCAAAGGGAGGGACCCATATCAAGGATGGTATGGATTTAAAAAGGCTCATGGTGACTGTGGTCATTTCCATGCAGCTTTGCTACCTTTTTGGTACATATAATATAGGCCATCAGCATTTCGTGGCTTCAGGCCAGTTTCTTGGCTTTTTAGAAGGCTTTCACTTGAAACTGGCTCATGGACTGATTAAGTTGCTCCCCGTTTTTGTTGTGACGCATCTTGTAGGTCTGGGGATTGAGTTTTATTATGCCTCAAAGAAAGGTCACGCGGTGGAAGAAGGCTTTTTGGTTTCCGGAGCGTTGATTCCGTTGATTATGCCTCCGGATATTCCACTTTGGATTTTGGCATTGTCTATCGTTTTTGCTGTAATCATAGGTAAAGAAGCATTTGGAGGAACAGGGATGAATATCTGGAATATAGCTCTGTTGTCGCGCGTTTTTATATTTTTTGCGTATCCATTGACAATTTCAGGCGACCAGTGTTGGGTATCAGGTTACGAAAAGATTAGTTCTGGTGCTTCAGCAACGTATGGGTGGTGGCATACATCATTTTTTAATGGCATTTTTGAAAAACTGGGACTGACCCTTTTTGATCCTGCTACAAAAGTTGCAGACGGATTTAGCGGTGCGACCCCTCTTGCTCTTGCTTACGAAGGTGGCTGGGAAAAGGTGACTTCAGTATTCTCTGAAGGACAGATGCTTTGGGGTGCAATCCCTGGTTCGATAGGTGAGACAAGCAAAGTGTTTATTGTCATCGGTGCCCTGATTCTTATCCTCACTAAAGTGGCGAGTTGGCGTATCATGGCTGGCATGATTGTCGGTCTTATCGGAACAACCTGGATGCTGAATGCAATCGGAACAACGCCATTTATGCAGGTCACATGGACTCAGCATTTGATGATGGGCTCATTTCTTTTTGCGATGGCTTTTATGGCAACAGATCCTGTCACTGCTTCAACGACCAATACTGGAAAGTGGATTTATGGTATTTTGATTGGCTTCATTGGCTTGCTTATTCGGGTCATGAATCCGGCTTACCCTGAAGGCTGGATGCTTGCGATTCTTTTCTTGAACACTTTTGCCCCAACAATCGATTATTTTGTTTTGGAGTCTAATATTCAAAAACGACTGAAACGTGCATAGTACTAATTATATCATCCGGTTTACCATAGTCATGACTGTGATTGTGGCATTTGTTCTGGCACTCATGGTGTCGGGATTGAAAGACGTGCATTCTGAAAATGAAGCCGTGTACAACAAGAAAGGGATTTTGTCAGCCGTTGCAACACAGCTGGGTAAAGACATTCCTGCCATGACCAATGCGGAAGTTCAGGAAGTATTTAACAAACAAATTGAACAGAAGGTCATCAACACTAGAGGAGAAGAGCTTTCCCCTGAGCAGGTCAAGGCAGCAACAGGTGGGGTCTCTTCATCTGCAGAGACACTCGACCTTGCAAAGGAGGCTAAAAAGCCTGAGGCAGAAAAGCTATTACCTTTATTTATTTACACGGATGATGATGGTAAAAAGTATACAATAGTTTACGCACGTGGTAAAGGACTCTGGGATGAGATCTGGGGTTACATTACTTTGGATAGTGATATGAATACTATTGTAGGACAAGCGTTTGACCATAAGGGCGAGACACCAGGTCTTGGGGCCGAAATCAAAGACAATAAAAACTGGTATGGCCAGTTTACGGGTAAAAAGTTTTACAATACGAAAGGTGAGTACACTTCTATCGCTGTAGTGAAAGGTGGTGTTAAAGATCCTGCCCACCAGGTAGACGCAATCTCTGGGGCAACTATTACTGGTAAAGGTGTGGATGATATGTTGCGAAAGGGCATTAAGTATTATGAGCCTTATTTCATGAAAAATAAAAAAACGGACGTAAATTGATTCATTATGGCAGCAACAACTGACGTTCAGGTAAAGAAAGAAGCAGCGTTTTCTTTCGGAAAGGAAGAGAGGAGTCTGATCACAGATCCGATTAATGACAACAACCCAGTGACTGTTCAGATTTTGGGTGTATGCTCGGCATTGGCAGTGACCACTCTGGTGACAAAAGCAATTGTAATGGGGGTTGCGGTCACATTGGTGACGGCGTTTTCCAATATGTTTACATCCATGTTACGGGAATACATACCGAAGCAGATCAGGATGATCGTGCAGCTGGTGATCATAGCCTTTTTAGTGACAGTCGTAGAGTTGATTCTGAAGGCAGTAAATTACCCAATCTGGAAGGATTTGTCTGTTTTTATTGGTCTCATCATTACGAACTGCATTCTGATGGGACGACTGGAAGCTTATGCGATGGGTAACAGACCCTGGAAATCTTTCCTTGACGGTATTGGAAACGGGCTAGGATATTCAGTCATTTTGATTGCTATTGCTACAATTCGGGAAATTTTTGGTAAGGGTTCGTTTATGGACATCAAGCTGATTGGGCCGACGGCAGAATATCCACTGAATACCACAGATATTGCTGCATTGAGTTGGTATACAGCCAACAATCTTTTGATATTATCTCCTGCAGCCATGTTTTTAGTTGCTTTGATAATCTGGATTCAAAGAGGACGTAACCGAAAATTAATTGACATTTCCTAAAATCATAAGTCATGGGTGATATTCTAAATATTTTCATCAAATCTGCTTTTATTGAAAACATGGCATTGTCCTACTTTTTAGGTATGTGCTCTTTTCTTGCAGTCTCAAAAAGTGTTAAGACAGCTTTGGGTCTGGGAATTGCTGTAGTTTTTGTGCAAGGACTGACCATTCCCATGAACTGGTTGATAGATTATTATCTACTGGGTGAAAATGGTGTTTTCGGGATGGATTTAACGTTTCTGCGTTTTATCATTTTCATTTCGACGATTGCTGCGCTTGTGCAGCTTGTGGAGATGGCAGTAGAGAAGTTCTCACCATCTCTATATAATTCACTCGGTATTTTTCTGCCTCTCATTACTGTAAACTGTGCAATTCTTGGTGCATCCCTGTTTATGATAACCAAAGAATACGGCTTTGCCGAATCAGTTTCGTTTGGTTTGGGAGGAGGTGTTGGATGGGCACTGGCAATTGTGGCAATTGCCGGAATCCGAGAAAAAATGTCTTATTCAGTCATACCGGCACCGCTTCGAGGACTGGGAATGGCTTTTATATTGACCGGATTAATGGGCATTGCATTTATGGGTTTGATGGGAATTGACCCTGCTGCATTTAAATAATTCAGATACTCTTTAACGAATACGATCATGATTCTTTTTGGTTTACTATCCTGGATGCCTGTGATTATGGCTGTTGTCGTGTTTACGGCAGTCATTTTGGCACTATCTTACATGTTGATAGTTGCGCGTAAAAAGCTTGTTGCGCAAGGTGACGTAAAAATTATCCTGTGGGGGAGGTGGTACCTGTGCCATGTGTGAATGCCACGTGTATGAAGGCGGGGGAGATGTTCTTCCTACAGAATTAAATCACCTGACAAAAAAAGAAACTGCTGAAGGGATGCGCCTGGCCTGTCAGGTAAAGGTTCGTCAGGATATGC
Source organism: Saprospiraceae bacterium (assembly GCA_021298335.1). Lineage (GTDB taxonomy): Bacteria > Bacteroidota > Bacteroidia > Chitinophagales > Saprospiraceae > OLB9. The sequence continues at coordinate 11,971 of JAJTEZ010000121.1, forward strand.
ATATCGGAATACCAGAAGAGATTTTCGGAATTAAGAAGTGGGAGTGTGAGGTCATCTCAAATTATAATGTGGCCTCGTTTATCAAGGAATTTGTCGTCAGACTGCCGGAAGGTGAGCATATGGATTTTGAATCCGGAGGATATATTCAGATTGATGTACCACAGATAACAGTGGATTATAAGAATATGGATATTTCTGCTCACCCAAGTTATCATGAAGATCCGAAAAAATTCCAGTCAGAGTGGGATACATTCAAACTTTGGAATCTGAAGATGGTCAATGAGGAACCTCAGTTTAGGGCGTATTCCATGGCCAACCATCCAGCGGAGGGAAATATCATCAAATTAAATATTCGTATTGCCACACCACCCTTTGACAGGGCGACCAATGGATGGATGAATGTAAATCCAGGAGTATGTTCTTCTTATATTTTTGGATTGAAACCTGGCGATAAATGTACAATATCTGGTCCATATGGTGAATTTTTCATCAAGCCAACTAAAAAAGAAATGGTTTACATTGGTGGTGGAGCGGGTATGGCTCCCCTGCGTTCACATCTCTTTCATTTGTTCCAAACCTTGAAAACAACAGACAGAAAAGTTTCTTTCTGGTATGGTGGAAGGACGAAGCGCGAGCTGTTTTACATTGATGAATTCAGACAAATTGAAAAAGAATTTCCTAATTTCAAGTTTTACGTTGCCCTGGACAACCCTCTTCCTGAAGACAACTGGCAGGTAAAAGAAAATATCGACTCTCCAGGTGATGGATTTAAAGGTTTTATTATGCCTGTTTGTATGAAGGAATACCTCGCACAGCATCCTGAACCGGAGGAAATTGAGTATTATTTCTGTGGTCCGCCTATGATGAACCAGTCCGTGCTGAAAGCATTGGATGACCTGGGAGTGCCACAAGAGAATATATCCTTTGACGATTTTGGGGGATAAGAAAAAAGGGGGAAGTTTTAAAACATCCCCCTTTTTTTATGCTTGAATTAAGCTTTTTCTTAGTACCATTTTTTCCACGTCTATTCTTCAGTCAGTTTTTCTTTCGAAGGCATGCTTGCATGAAATCTTTCTCTGATGGTATTTGTATATGAATTCAAAAGTTGCAAAACTCTTTCTCGATCTGAGTGCTGTACAATCAGACCGATATGGTGGTCTTTCTTTAAACGCCAAACAATTTCTTCATCAGAAAAAACACTTTGGTCGGGGTCTGGCATTGATGCCAGAGATATAATAATACCTGCAAATGACCGACTTACTTTTGGCAAGATGTAGGGCATGTTTGTTTTTGCTGCGATTTCAATTTCTGCCCATTCCTTCCATAAATTGATTCCGGAGGCAAACGCAACCATTTCGGCAATGTTTGCTCCTCCCACTCGGGAGGATGTTTCAAGGAAGTAATATTTACCGTCTTCGCGGCACTGAATAAATTCGGTATGGCAGGCGCTGAATTGCATTCCAAAGGCAGAAAGAACACTGGCGTTTAGCTCTTTCAAGGATTGTGAAGTGACAGAGTTTTCGTCTAGTATGCAAGATCGGAAAATACCTCCTCCATGGGCTACGTCAAACGGTGGATCCAGATATTCACTTTCCCGGGAAAAGATAACCTCACTTTGAAATGAAAGCGCATCTACGTGAAACACCTGTCCCGGTCTAAATTGTTCTATCAGATATTCATGACGCTCCTGTCCCAGATAAGCCAGATGGTCCCATAATTCCTGACTGTGATATATCTTTTTGATCCCTGCTGCTGAGGCTTGCATGCGGGGCTTGACAAGCCAGGGGGCCGGTACTTGCTCGCAAAATTCATGGATATCCTTGTCGCAAAACAGACTTGAAAAAGCTGGGACGGGTATGCCACTTTCTTTTGCTTTGATTCTCATAGCAAGCTTGTCGCGAAAGTATCGGGCTGTAGTTTCACCCATGCCCGGAATCCGGAAATACTCCCGCAAAAATGCTACATGTTCGACATCAAAATCGTCCAGAGCGACCAGGATGTCAAAGTGGACAGAACGCATCGTGTAGGCCAGCCCGTCAATCAAGTGATTTTTATTCCATTGGCCATTTTCATCTTCCACCATGTAATAGGTGTCTGTGAGAGATTCTTTGGGCCAGGCCTCGTGTTCAAGTTTCTGGCTGGTCAGCAAATAGACCCGGTGACCTGCTTCAGCAATGCCACGAATAAAATCTGTCCCTTTAAAGAACCTCGAAATGCAAAGAACATGTAGGGGGTGCGACATCGTTTTTCTTTCAAAAGTAGTCATTTACAATTTTTTCAGTGCTATATCTATTGTAAATTCAGGAGTTTTTTAGATCCATTTGAATTTTCCACGCCCTAGCGCAGGTCTATCGATAGGTAACTGCTTATAATTGACCAAATCCTAAAAGGCATTCTTCCACATCATGCTTTCTACTGGTTTGTCAGTGCGCTGGATATACTTGGCATTTGATTTTAGGTGATAGTAATTTTTGATGTCACCACTGACATGGAAATAGATCAATTGTCCAATCGGCATGCCCTTGTAGACTCTGACCGGCTGAACACAAGAAATCTCAAGTGTCCACGTATTGCAAAATCCCACGTCTCCTTTTCCCGCAGTGGCGTGGATGTCTATGCCCAGCCTACCAATGCTAGACTTTCCCTCAAGGAATGGAACTGTATGATGTGTTTCAGTATACTCCTCCGTCACTCCCAGGTACAAGGTGCCGGGCGGCAGTACGAAACCCTCATCTTCAATTTCAAAATGACGAATCGTATTATGTTTCCGTGCATCAAGTTTAAAACTCTATTTTAATCGCCCTGTGTAACTTATATTACACAAGTCTATTCCGGACTACTGTATCTTTGTAAAAAAAAATTAATCTATTGATATGACATTCACAGAAATCATCAACAGCGAAACACCCACTTTAGTAGATTTTTCAGCAGAGTGGTGCGGACCATGTAAGGCGATGGCTCCAGTGCTGGAACAGCTTGCGGGCAGGGTAGGAGAAGAGGCAAAGATCATTAAAATTGATGTTGATAAAAATCCGGGTCTTGCCCAAAAGTTGCAAATCCAAGGTGTACCCACGTTTATCCTGTACAAGAATGGTAAAATGCTTTGGAGACAGTCGGGTATGCAATCGCTCACGCAACTTCAGCAGCTGATTGAACAGGCGAAGTAAGTTATTCTGTTTTGAAATGCACCGTTTCCACCCAGTGCTTTGCCTTCTTTTCTGAAAAGTCACTAATTTGGTGTCTGCAACTGAATCCATTGGCAACGATGCATGCTTCCGTATCTGCGTTTTCGATAGCAGGCAGCAGTCCCAGTCCGGCGATTTTTCTGGATAATTCATAATGCTCTTTCTCGTAGCCGAAAGATCCTGCCATGCCGCAGCAGCCGCTGTCGGCCTCTTTGCAGGAAACCTCTGCGATATTATGATACACAGACTTCATCGCCTGAGTACCGGGGCCCGCCTTTTGATGGCAATGTCCATGCAGCACAACGTTGGTCGCATCTTTGGCAGTAAATCGCCCGCGGATCTTTCCTGCCTGCCATTCTTCGAATAAAAACACATCTATGGCTTTAATCTGCTGTTTCATTTGTAGCGCCAATGCTGAGTCCTCTATCAGGTCCGGAAGATCATCCGTAAGCGCACTGGTACAGGAGGGCTCGCATACCACAATCGTCAGTCCCTGTTTGATATACTCTCCACAGCGAGCTGCAAGTTCGTTTCCTGCGCTGGCGGCTTCACGAAGAAATCCGTTGGAAATGCGCGGACGCTGACAGCAACCGATTGTAGCCAGGATGACATCGTAACCGCACTCGCCCAGCAACCGAATGGCTTCTTTGCCAATATGCGGTTCGTGATAATTGATGTATGTGTCATTAAACAACACAACTTTTTTCCTTTGCCCATTCATGACATAAGATTCGCTGTACCATCCTGCCAGCGTTCTTTGTGCGTACAAAGGCAAAGTACGACGGCGATCAATGCCGAGAAGCCATTCTCCCAGACCCTTGAATGCCCGATTCTGTAGGGTGAAGTTGACTATGGGGGCAAACTTTCCCGATAGCCAATTAGCCATGGTCGAAGAATGCAGGATCATCCTTTCTCTGAGTGTTATGTTCCCCTGGTCGTATTTTTTTTGTAAGACCTCACTTTTCAGTTTTGCCATATCCACATTGGACGGGCATTCGGACTTACAGGCTTTACACGAAAGACATAAATCCAGCGCTGCCAGCACTTTAGAATCTGTCAAGCCTCCAAATTGAAGTTGTTCGGATAATCCAAGGCGGAGCGCATTTGCCCGACCTCTGGTACTGTCTTCTTCCGCCAAAGTCGCCCGAAAACTTGGGCACATCGTTCCTCCTTTTAGGTTTCGACAGGCACCGACTCCTGAGCACTGATGTACTACAGCTTCAAAGGAGTGGTCACCTCTGTATTTGTATTGGTACGAATGATGAATGTCTTTATATTCAGGTCCGTATCTCAAATGCTGGTCCATGGGTGGTACATCAATGATGATGCCTGGATTCATCAGACCCGCCGGATCCATTAGCTGCTTCACTTCCTTGAGGCAGGTGTAGACTTCGTCTCCAAAATATTCTTTTAACTTATGTCCTCGGTTTCTGCCATCTCCATGTTCGCCCGACCAGGAACCTTTGTATTTTTTGACCAGCTGAAAAACTTCGTCCGAAATTTCCTTCATCAACTCTATATCTGAGGCAGATGTCATATCCAAAGCCGGTCTGACATGCAATACTCCTACGCTGGCATGTGCATATAAAATTGTATCAACTCCTTTCTTCCGACACAAGATGAGTACTTCCTCGATATATGTGGGTAAGTGCTCCAGGGGAATGGCCATATCTTCTATAAACGGTAGTGGTTTTCTCCCGGCTGGGTCTCCCATGATCAGGCCAAGTCCATTTTTTCGAAGAGCCCACGCATCCTCCAGTTCAGCTTCAGTGCGTAAAACCGGATATGCATAGGCACAGCTATGCTTGCTCAGCCACACGCCAAAATCAATGATACGGGATTCCAGATCTTCCAGACTCAGGCAAAAAAATTCTACAGTGAGCGTCGCATCAGGTTCGCCTTGAATCAATCGCTGATG
>JAJTEZ010000122.1 GCA_021298335.1 Saprospiraceae bacterium
CGATTTCGATTTTCAATTTGGAAAACAGGCCGTTATCATCGCCATATTGCTTGAATAGACGGGTGATTGCTCTTCGGAAGCCGGCTACGTGAGTTCCTCCTTCCCGAGTGTTGATATTGTTTACGTAGGAAAATATATTTTCCTGAAAACCAGTATTGTATTGCATGGCTACTTCCACTTCCACATTTTCCTCCTTGCCTACTACATAGATAGGCTCTTCGATCAGTGGGCTGCGGGATTCGTCAAGGTATTTGACAAACTCCTTCAATCCTCCAATTGAGTAAAAGTCCATTTTTTTGAACGCTCCGGTTTCATCCAGTTCACGCTCGTCTGTTAAAGAAAGAAACAGGCCTTTATTTAGGTAGGATAATTCACGGATCCTCGCTGCCAGAGTTTGGAAGCTATATTCGAGGGTTTCAAAAATGTCTGCATCAGGCTTGAAGGTGACCTGGGTGCCTCTTCTATCTGAAGCACCAAGAGTTTTTACCGGGCCCAAAGGGATGCCGCGGCTATATTCCTGTTCAAAGTATTTTTCTTCGCGGTGTACTTCGACGCGGACATATTCTGACAGAGCATTGACGCAGGAAACTCCCACGCCGTGCAATCCGCCGGAAACCTTATAGGTGTCTTTATCAAATTTACCACCAGCATGTAAAACAGTCATTACAACTTCAAGTGCCGACTTCTGCAATTTTTCATGCATGCCCGTGGGAATACCCCGTCCATTATCTTTGACAGTAATGGAGTTGTCTTTATGTATCGTGGTATCAATGTGTGTACAATAACCCGCAAGGTGCTCATCGATAGAATTATCTATGACCTCCCATACCAGATGATGAAGTCCCTTGACATCGGTGCTGCCAATGTACATTCCGGGCCTCTTCCTGACTGCTTCAAGGCCCTCCAGGGCCTGAATGTTGTCGGCACCATATTCGTTTTTTTTCACATTTTCATTATCTGCCATGCCACTGTTTTGTTATCACAAGAACGAAAGTGCAAAAATACGAAAATTTACGCAAAAGACAAAAACCTGGAGGACGATAATCCGGCTAAAACTGCGTTATTATCCCTAATTTTCAAGATGTTATATAAAAAGACTACTCTAAATATAAATGCCCTTTGTTCTGGCAAATGAGATTGTCCAAATCGGGGCAGTCACAGAGCCGAAAAGTCATCCTGAGTGAAGCCGTATGCTAAGTCCGGCATACTAGCTCCGATATTTTTTGAAAAAAACCTTTAATTTCTGGTTTTGTCAGCCAGAACTACCGTGCCGGAATAGTCGATTTCCTTGCCGTCAATAAATTTTGCCTTACTAATAAACACGAACACTCCTGGATCCAACCTTCTTCCATTGAAAGTACCGTCCCAGCCATCAGTGCCTGTAGGGTCTGGCATGAAGTCTTTCCTTTCAAACACGAGGTTACCCCATCTGTCGAAGACAGTAAGGAAAAGTATTTTCTCGACTCCTGGTCCAGTGACCGCCTGGAAGAAGTCATTGTTGCCATCTCGGTTGGGAGAGAAAGCGTTGGGGAAAAACACATTTCTGGCATTTTTTACCCTAATGGTGATGTCATCTGTTCCCGTGCACCCATTGGCATCCGTCACCAGCAGGGTATACTTTGTCGTTTCTGAAGGAGAAGCCTCTACTTCGGTGCATGCAATATTAAGACAATTAATGTCAATGGAGGGGTTCCAGCTGGCCGATACAACGCTTGCAGAAGTTCCGATGACAGCTCTGATGACTGGTGAAGGCAGACCTAGCTGGATATCCTGGTCAGGACCCAGGGAAACCGCCACCGGATCCGGCTGACTGATAGTAATGGATGTGTCAATTGAGCACCCTGCGGAGTCTATGAGGCTGATAAAGTACTGGCCGGCAGTTACTGTGACACAGGTGTCTATCGGAAAGCGCTTTCCATTATTGATTTGAAACGTGTATTTGCGACCCGTACCTCCTGTGAGGGATTTGACCGATACACAGGTTTTGTCGCCAAAGCAAAGGGGCTCGGCCGGGTCATTGATTTCCCCTTTTAAAGGAGCTGGAGCAGTCATTGTGTAGCAGAAAGTGTCTTTGCAGCCTGCATTGTCAGTAATCGTGGAGCAATATATGCCCGGGCTCAAACCTACGGCAACACCATTCTCAGTAGCAACACCATTTTGCCATTGGAAAGTTTTTATTCCCGGATTTCCGCCGGATGTTGTCAAGGCAATTTTGCCGTTAGATTGATTTTTGCAATCTAATTCCACGGTTCCGCTTTTGTCAACAGTTGTTTCCAGTCGGGGTGGCTGAGAAAGTTTTACAGTATCGATAAAGGTACAATTATTCTGATCAGAAATAGTAACTACATAATCACCAGCTGACAAATTGGATAGTGTGTTGCCCAGAAGTCCGTTACTCCAGGTATACACATATCCGGTTCCGGTACCTCCTTTTGCTTCAATGGAAATTTTCCCGTTTTTTTCACCAAAGCAAATTGGTGACACCAGTACTTCCCGACCTGCGTCTACCCCGAGAGTAGGAAAGCTTTCTATGGTAAAAAACACAGTGTCTGACTTGCATTTACTCTGTAGATTCCTTGCATATACCCAGTGTATCCCTTCCTTCAGGTTAATCGCGAAAGGTGCAGGAGATCCGGGGTTGGAAGACCAGAACAACTCAACACCAGTCAACGGAGGAACATACGTAGCAGAGCCATCACTTTTACCAAAACAACTTACTTTACGTGTTTGATTGGGCGCGGCGAGCAGGATTTCAGCTGGTTGGGTAATCGTGGCTGCAAAATCTTTTCTGCAACCTTTTGGGCTAATCGCAGTCACGATATACTCACCTGCTATTTCATTCAGTTGATTGTCTCGGTCAAGGACGGTTGTTTCTCCTTTTCTTCTCCACTCATACTGGAACCCCGCCCCTCCTCCGTCAATGGAGATAGAGATGCTACCTTTTTCTCCAAAACAAGGGGCAGGAGAAATCACCTGCTTTGTAGAAATGGCAACAGGTTCTGCCACTACAATGCCGGACGCAGAGTTTGAACAACCTGAGGCATCGGTCACAATCACGCTGTATGTTCCCGGAACCAGCTTATTGATGCATTGTGTAATGCCAATCTGATTGCCTCCGGCATCACGCCAGGAGATGACAAATGGCCCGTTGCCACTTAGGATATCGATGCATAATTTGCCGTCGTTAGCTCCGGCACAGGTTACAGAATCAATTTTCGGAAAAATCGTCAAAGCCCCTTGCGTACCAAAAACCTGAGAAAACGATGCGGAACAGTTGTTTTCATCAGTCACGGTTACGCTGTATGTCCCGCCGCTGATATTAAAAACAGATGGCCCGCTGGTGTTTCCCTGATCAGGATTCCACGTGTAGGTGTATTGACCTGTTCCTCCTGTGGGCGCAAGTGTGAGAGAGCCTGCTTTCGCACAATCTGCCTGTACAACGACAGGATTGATTTTTAATGTATCTGGTTCTTTAATCTGCAGAATGGTATCGCCTGTACATCCTTCGCCGTCCCGGATCGTAATTTTATACGAACCTTCACCCAAATCCAAGGCCGTAAAGCTTCCCGTTGAAACGAATGAATTGGGAATGTTTGGTGTGGGCACAAAGGAATACACACCAGAAGGGGCGGCAGTCACCTTGATCATGCCATCTTTCAGTCCGGCGCAGGAAATGTCTTTTCTGTCCAAAGTGACCACGGAAACTTTTTTTGCCGGGACAAGCACTATGGTATCTTTGACTACGAGAGATTGTGTCAATCCAAGGCATCCAAAAGAGTCTCTGACGGAGATGATATAGCTTCCGGCGCGAAAGGTGCTGCTTGCAAGTTTGTTAAGTTCCCTCCATGTCGGGGCATAATCAGGGCCCTCCACACTAAATTCGTATCTTTTATTTTTGAAAGGAGTACCTCCTGTGATGTTCAGACTGATAAATCCATTTTTGACACCCAAACAGGCAGGATTTTTATCCAGCACAGCTGAAAATTTAATTGTATCGGTTTTCAGGGTAAAGGAATCTGTTTTCTGGCAACCTTCAAGATCGGTGACAGTCACAAAATATTTACCAGAAGAAATATTTTCAATCGACTCTTTCCCCGAAATAAAGGTAGACCACTGGTATTTATAGTTTGGAATGCCTCCGGATACGCTTTTAATAGAAATGGACCCATTCGTTCGGTTATAACACGTAGGATTTTTGATTTCGACTACATCCAGTTTTAAAGGAAGATTATCCGAGACATTGATGTTTTTGCTTTGTCTTACATTGCCGTTTGCATCAGTAATCGTAATTGTATAATTACCCGGTGGAATATTTTGCAATGTTTTTCGTTGACCCTCCGTTTGCAGGGTACCTGAGTAAGTTCCAGGACTCATGGACCAGTTGTAGGGAGCTTTGCCCCCGGCGCAGTAGAACGTAACACTTCCGCCTTGCGCAATATTTCCTGAATCTGCATCACATTTGCCAAAAAAGACTTCAAGGTCACTGCAGGACAGGGTAATATTGCCGACGTTGGAAATCAATTCATCATTACAAATCAACGCTCCTGAGGCGTCCTGTTTACAAATCTCGACGGGAAGCTGAAGGCCGTTAAAATAAACCGGCGTACTGTTTCCGGCGGGTCCTATGATGGTGAAGCATAATGTAAAGAGGGTGTCTCCATCAGGTATAGAGGTGGCATCGCCTGCCCATACAAAATTGATGAAGCCGCTGGCTTTTTGATTGCAATTGAAAATATCTCCGAAAATATTGTTAGCAATGTTTGGGTGTACATACGTTGCTGGACACTGGGGAATGACCAGATTTGCGTTATAGGAAAGATTGAACTGAATAGACTCTACCTTTTCAAAATCTTTTGCTGTCACATGCAAACATATGTTTTCACCAGTACATCCTGTGCCACTTGACATATTGAGCTGCAAGGGATTTGTTTGCGCGGACAGCCCCATAAAAAAAACGGACATCAGGCTATTGATCAGCATCAACGAAAGCCTCTTCATCATGTGCAAAAGAAATTAAAATTAAAGTATAACAACATGAAAAATAATGCACAAATGTATACATTTATTTTGTAATACATTTGGTTTTTTCGCCTCAATTGCCCTCAATTTTATCAAACCGCACGTTGACAACATGTTGTTTGGGGTATAGAGAATCCTTAGGGCAAAATAAAGGTCAGTTTTGCAGGGAAACGTTTTGTATTGTGTTGCTCTGGGAAATCTTTCCCACCAAAAACACACAGATAGAACGCGGGAAAAGAAAAAAAAGTTTAGAGGTTTCGAACTTTAGTTTCGTAACTCTTAAAATTTAAATCCCAGAGTCAGCGCACCCCTGTTTCGGTTGGTTTGAATAACAGACAATGGGTCTTTTGTGGTATCGGTCACAACATAAGGATTGTATCCTTCATCGTAGGAAGCCCTACGCATGCCAAAATCTATAAAAAAATTATTCTCTCTGAAGCCAATGCCCCAAGACCATTTTTTATTGTAAAAATTATCGGCGATAAAGGCTGTTCTTTCCCATGAGTACCCCATTCGAAACCGAAAACTTTTGTATGCCACTTCACCACCGAGCCTCACATTGACGGCGTTACCAAATTTTGCCAGGATATTTTGGTTTACTTCATTTGTCCATTCAAACTCATCCTGTGCTGAACTGTAAGCAGTGCCATTGTAGTAGGCGGAAGTGTAATCTAAGTATTCTACATCACCATTGATAAAACCCCGGTAGTCACCCGACCGAAAGATGGCACCCAGGCTCCCCAGGGCTCGCCATGGAGTGGTCATTTTATACTCGAAAATCCCTTCAGGAGAATCGAAGCTATAACGTTGATTGGTGCCATCGTTGTAAGCGTATTCCAAGGAAGTGGAATAATTGTCAGTAAACTTATACCACGTAGGAGTGTGGAAGGCCATTCCAATCCTGAAATATTCCAGAAACTTATACGTGTATCCCATTTTGAGGTTGACACCTACGCCAGAAGTACTGACAATTTCCGTATATTTCAGATTGTTGAACACAGGAATCTCATCTGCTTCATCATTCTCACGGTAGGTTTTCAACTCTTCAAAGGAAGCAAAAGGTACACCCAGAGAAACGCCCAGGTTCAGTGTACTTTTGTACTCTCCCGCCCATCCCAGAGACAGTTCGTTAACGCCACCTGTCTGCACAATTTGTTGTGAGCGTAAGACGGGCTGATCGGGATCCGTAAAGTCGGTTTCGTAATATCTGTCTTCGTCAAAGTCGTAAATCGCTCCGGTATTGTAGGCTGGAAAGGCGATAAAATCATCCAGGTTATCGGGAATGTTTCCATTGGCCTGCTCAGCGAAATATGTGGTGATTGAACCGGGAAATCTGCCTGCAAGGAAGGCATTTCTTCTGTGGTCGGCAGTTCTTGAGAAGCCTGCGGCAAAATTTGAGCTGGTCCAGTTTTTTTTGCCTTTTCCTGCGATTACCAGTCCCAGATTATCCAAGCCCAACCGGGTAATTTTGCGCGTCGCTGTTGCATTAGGGTCTGCTTCAAAATAGGAGGCGGCAGACACTGTGCGCATAGAAGGCGTGAATGTGCACTCAGAAAGTCTGTAGTCTCCTATGCCAGCGGGGTTAATGGACAAGGAAGAAAAATCACCCCCTAAAGAACCGAACGACCCACCTGTCGCGAGTATCCTGGCAGTGCCAAGTGGTTCAAATGCAGACCATCTGGCCACATCAGATATATTCTGGGAAGATATCATCCACCATGAGGAGGAAAATAAACCCAACAACACTAACTTTTTCATTTCTAAGTTCCTGTCTAAGAAAATGTTTTATTTTCCACCACCGCGTCTAGATCCACCACCACCGCCGGAGGATCCGCTACTACTTCTTGAGGATGAACCTTGATTTCCCATTCCAGATCGTGAAGGGGTAGAATCCCAGCTATTTCTCGAAGGGGAGTTGTCAAAACGTTGAGAATCCTGAAAATCCCGCTGGTTATAGCTATCCTGGTTACGAACAGGATTTTGGACAGCCCTTCTGGTTTCTGTGCGGGAAGTTGCATTTTGTGAATTGGTGGCATCTGAGGAGGGGAAGACACAGAGCCCCCCTTGCGGCTCATGTAGAGCTTGTCGGTTGTCTCTCCTCCATTTCCGTTATTCCAGCCATTCCAGCCATTTCCGTGATGAACCCAAGGACTGCCATAGCCATAATAATTGTTAATAAAGTAGGAGTTTCCAAAACCATAGCCTCCGCCGTAGTAGGGCCAGTTGTACATGCTCATGGGCGTAAATCCCCAGTTGTTCCAGGAATTATATCCCCAAAAAGGATTCCAGCTGTTCCAGCCGAAAGAATTCCAAGGACTCATTCCCCATGAAGAAACCGGAGAATATCCAAAACCCCCACCCCAGGGAGAACCATAATAAATACCGGTATTGAAGGTATTACCATATCCGTATGACGGGGAATAACTATCACAACCACTCCACCAGTTGTCAAAATTTGAGTAATTGTTTCCGTTGATGCCGTTGCGGTGGAATCGATCAATTCTGGAAGAATAGCTATACTCATCGAGGTTTTCATTTTCCTCTTCGGAAGAGTAAACTTCTTCTTGCTGCCTTTGGCGAACCGGAGTTTCATTTTTGAAGTCGGCCACAAAGGCTGCGTCATCTTTGGCGTTAAAGTACGTATCGTCAAACTGAGCGGAGATTGCCTGACTGAAAAGGAACAAGATTCCTAAAACTTGCATTTTAATAAGTCCTGATTTCATGACTGTACTTGTTTTTTGTGATCAATATCGGCTTTCTATTTTGAAAAACCCCTAAATCGAATGCAATGTATTACATTTGCAGTAAAAAATTCGTTAAAATATTTATAAAGTTACGCCAAAACAGGGTAAACTTTCATGTAATTCATTCAAATGGCAAAGGAAATCACATCGAGGGAGGAGAATTATTCACAATGGTATAATGACATCGTCAAAAAGGCTGGTCTTGCAGACAATTCAGCCGTGAGAGGTTGTATGGTCATCAAGCCCTATGGCTATGCCATCTGGGAAAAGATGCGTGATCAGCTGGACAAAATGTTTAAGGAAACAGGTCATGTGAATGCGTATTTCCCATTGTTTGTTCCAAAAAGTTTGTTTGAAGCCGAAGAAAAAAACGCAGAGGGCTTTGCCAAGGAATGTGCTGTTGTTACGCATTACAGGCTTAAAAACGACCCGTTGCAGAAAGGTATACTCAGTGTTGATCCGGAGGCAAAACTGGAGGAAGAACTTGTGGTGAGACCGACCAGCGAGGCCATCATCTGGAACACCTATCGCGACTGGATTCAATCGTACAGAGATTTGCCGATTTTGATCAACCAGTGGGCCAATGTCGTGCGTTGGGAAATGAGGACCCGTCCTTTTTTGCGTACAGCCGAGTTTCTGTGGCAGGAAGGCCACACGGCACATGCTACCAAAGAAGAGGCCATAAGGGAAGCAAGGCAGATGCATGATGTTTACGCTGAATTTGCCGAGCAATTTATGGCCATGCCCGTCATTAAAGGGTTTAAAACGGAAAACGAAAGGTTTGCAGGTGCGGATGATACCTTCACAATTGAGGCATTGATGCAGGATGGAAAAGCGCTTCAGGCTGGAACATCCCACTTTCTGGGGCAGAATTTTGCCAAGGCGTTTCACGTTACATTCAGTAACGAAAAAAATGAAAACGAATTTGTCTGGGCCACATCCTGGGGTGTTTCCACCCGACTGATTGGTGGATTGATCATGACACACTCGGATGATGACGGGCTTGTATTGCCTCCGCGTCTTGCACCCATCCAGGTGGTTATTGTTCCGATACCACGCCCTGAACCATTGTTGCTCGAAAAGGCAGAACAGATACGCAAGGCTTTACAGGATCAAGGGATTTCAGTAAAAATTGATGTTGACGATACAAAGAGACCAGGTTTTAAATTTGCTGAATACGAAATGAAAGGCGTACCGGTCAGGCTGGGTCTGGGTATGCGTGACCTTGAAAACAATGTCATCGAAGTGGCCAGACGAGATACCCGTGAAAAAGCAAGCGTGTCTCTGGACACCGTTGTGAGTCACGTCGCTGACTTGCTGGAGGAAATCCAGCAAAATTTGTTTCAGCGTGCAATAAATTTCCGAAATGAACACATGACGGAGGTCAACGACTTTGCTACCTTCAAGGAAGTGCTAGAATCCAAGGGAGGCTTTTTGTCATGCCATTGGGATGGCACTTCTGAAACGGAAGAAAAAATCAAAGAGGAGACCAAAGCAACTATACGATGTATTCCAATAGATGCTCCGGAGGAGGCTGGGGTTTGCGTTTATTCAGGCAGGCCATCTTCCCGCAGGGTGATTTTTGCCAAGGCGTATTAATTTTAAAAGAAGCATTCACATGAGTTTTGAAGTAGAAGGAACCATCCACAAAATGTACGAAACTGAGAGCAAGTCCAGTTCGTTTCAGACAAGAGAGTTTGTCATCACCACAGAGGGCACATACCCTCAGTTTGTCAAGTTTCAGCTGACACAGGATAAGTGCGGCCTGATAGATTCATATCAGGAGGGCCAGAAAGTCAAGGTCTTTTTTGACTTACGAGGAAGGGAATGGCAAGGAAAATATTTTACCAACCTCAATGCTTGGAAGGTAGAGTCTTCTACCGCTTCGGCTCCGGTGCCAGGCTCATTTGACACTATGCCCGTGCACAATCCTTCAGGTGATTTTCCTGATTCTGGATTGCCTGCAGACTTTAATGATCTTCCTTTTTAACCAGGGATAAAAACGCGTCTCGGTGCCTTATCTGAAAGCAAAAAAGTACAGGACAAAAGCAGATGTCATCCACCGACTAACGTCAAAAATGGCCATAATTGGTTTGTTTTTCCTGTTGTTTCTTGTTCTTTTAGCCTACAAACACAGAGTGTTTTTGTTTGACTATTTCAAAACATATTTTTATTAGGCGGGTCGCGTGAAATGAGAACGTTATGATTCTAATGACTTCCGGTAAGGAATCATTCTATTCCTCAGCCGACCGTATCTCTGATCACATATTTCTGCGATACTTTCCTCCCACCTCATACAATGCCTGAGTAATCTGACCGAGGGAGCAGTATTTTACACAGTCCATCAATTCTTCAAACAAGTTCTGATTTGCAATGGCTTTGTCCTGTAAAGTTTTGAGGGCCTGCGTGTTTTTTTCTGCATTTGTCTGGTGCAGACGCTGTACCGTATTGATTTGTTCCTGTTTTTCTTCTTCTTCAGCACGTATTACTTCAGCTGGGATAATCGTCGGCGACCCTTCTTTGGAAAGGAAGGTATTTACCCCGATGATGGGCAATTCGCCGGTATGCTTTAAAGTTTCGTAATACAGAGATTCTTCCTGAATTTTGCTACGCTGGTACATGGTCTCCATGGCGCCCAGCACTCCACCTCGTTCTGTGAGCCGGTCAAACTCAAGCAAGACGGCTTCTTCTACCAGGTCTGTCAATTCTTCGATGATAAAAGAGCCTTGCAGGGGATTTTCATTTTTGGACAGCCCCAGTTCCTTATTGATGATCAGCTGTATAGCCATGGCCCTGCGTACGCTTTCTTCGGTGGGCGTGGTAATGGCTTCATCGTAGGCATTCGTGTGAAGAGAATTACAGTTGTCGTAGATGGCATACAGGGCCTGTAGGGTAGTTCTGATGTCATTAAAAGCAATTTCCTGCGCGTGCAGTGATCGCCCTGATGTCTGGATGTGGTATTTCAGCATTTGGGAGCGAGCATTGGCTCCATATTTATATTTCATTGCTTTTGCCCATATTCTTCGCGCAACGCGGCCGATCACTGCGTATTCCGGGTCTATGCCGTTGGAGAAGAAAAAGGACAGGTTGGGTGCAAATTCATCGATGTGCATTCCCCGGCTCATGTAATATTCTACGAAGGTGAAACCATTGGCGAGCGTGAAAGCCAGCTGAGTGATAGGGTTTGCGCCGGCTTCGGCAATATGATAGCCGGTAATGGAAACAGAATAAAAGTTTTTCACCTGTTGTGTTATGAAATATTCCTGCACATCACCCATGAGTCTGAGGGAAAACTCAGTACTGAAAATGCAGGTGTTCTGTGCCTGGTCCTCTTTCAGAATATCTGCCTGGACCGTGCCTCTGACTGCTGCAAGGGCGTTATTTTTGAGTCGGAAATACACATCATGCGGAAGCACCTCATCTCCGGTAACTCCGAGAAGTAATGTGCCCAAGCCGTTGTTTCCTTCAGGCAATGCAGATTTGTAAACAGGCCTTTTGAGTCCCTTGTTTTCATATTTTTCCTGTAGTTTTTTCTCTACAAGTTCGATGAGATTGTTTTCAAGTATATATTTTTCGCATTGCTGGTCTATGGCAGCATTCATAAAAAATGCGCAAAGTGTAGCTGCTGGTCCATTGATCGTCATAGACACCGAGGTTCCGGGGTCACACAAGTCAAATCCCGAATAGAGAATTTTGGCATCGTCCAGGCAGCAGATACTGACTCCAGAGTTGCCAATTTTGCCATAAATATCAGGCCTGAGGTCGGGGTCCTCACCATACAAGGTCACAGAATCGAAAGCTGTTGAAAGCCTTTTGGCGGGCATACCTAACGAAACGTAATGGAAGCGCTTGTTTGTGCGCTCAGGGCCACCTTCCCCTGCAAACATTCTTGTTGGGTCTTCGCCTTCCCTTTTAAAAGGAAACACGCCTGCAGTGAATGGAAATTCGCCGGGCACATTTTCTTGTAAATTCCATGTCAGGATATCTCCCCAGTCCTGAAACCTTGGCAAGCTTACTTTGGAAATGCGTGTCTGTGACAACGAAGTGGTATAAGGCACAAGTGAAATGTCCCGGCCCCTCACCTGGTAGGTAAATGAATCGGATAAGTACCGGGACTTTCTGTCTTCCCAGCTTTCCAGTATACGTTTATTTTCTCCCTTCAGATCATCCCAGGCTTTTGCAAATACTTCTTTTATGGCGGTAGTTTCCGGTCTATCACCCATCGCATTGTAGGCAAGCTGCAGACCATAGGCTTTTCGGGCGATCGATGCCTGCTCAGCCACACTTTTGTCGTATTGACGGTTGTTTTCGGCAATTTCTGATAAATAGCGGACTTTTCCGGGAGGAATGATGTATATTTTTCGCTTTCTCCGGTAGGCAGATGAAGGGTGCTGTGGAAATT
>JAJTEZ010000123.1 GCA_021298335.1 Saprospiraceae bacterium
GAAGATTGTAAAGCACCGTCTCCCTATTGTTATGGGGCACTTACGGGTGTGCTGGACCAGGTGAATGGCGGATTTGTACTGCCGGCCAGGGATCTTGACAAAGGGGGAACAGACAATTGTACTGCGAATCTAATTTATACGTTTGGTTCCTCTCGTCCAGTTTCGGGAAAACTCCAGGAGAAGCATTATTTTTCTAATGGCCAACTGGCTGATATGCAGTCTTATCTGACTGGTAAAGCATTACAGTGGCTCCCTTCAAACCGAACAGCTGCCAGATTTTTCAATTGTAATGACATACCAGACGGCAAATCGGCCACACTGCCAGTTACGCTCACCATCTGGGATGAAAAAGGAAATAGCGACTATTGTGAGACTCAACTAATCCTTCAGGACAATCATGGCATTTGTCCGGACGTAGTCACCACTTCAACCATCAGCGGAAGAATTACTACGGAAATGGGAAAGGTTCCGGTTAAGACCCTCGTTGAATTTAAGGCATTGGAAAAAGAAGGGAACGTCCCTCTCGACGCATTGGGCACCTACTTGATTCCAGACATGCCTGTCCTGCAAAATATCGTTGTCAGGCCTTTTCTGGACACAGATCCTTTGGAGGGAATTACCACCATGGACCTTGTGATGATTCAGCGACATATCCTCGGAGTCGCGCCATTCACTTCTCCTTTTCAACGCATTGCCGCAGATGTCAACGGTTCGGCGTCCATTTCTGCATCAGATATTTTGGATTTACGCCGACTCATTCTCGGCATCCATTCTACTTTTCCCAAAGGTGTGACCTCTTGGGTGTTTGCCGATAAAAAAGCTCCCTTTTATGATCCGGCATACCCTTTTTCGTACAAAAGCATGATTGATACACTGATCCTTTCTTCAGGATTAACGCAGCTTGACTTTGTCGCCATCAAAAAAGGAGATGTCAACGGTTCGGCCCTTACACTTGCGGATCAACCGCTTGAGTCCCGCAGGGGAGTAAGACCATTTCTACTTGAGGCAGAAATTGTACAAAATGGACCTTCCGAACAACTGGTACTCCGGGCCGCAGAAGACGCTGAATTGTTTGGCTTTCAGTTATTTCTGGACCAGCCTGGAAGCAAGCTAAATTTGCTGGCAGAAGCAGAGGGGATGCAGGGCACGGTGTTTCAACAAAATTCCAGATTTATCACTGAAGAAAGAATTTCTATGTTGGGATATGAGGCTATGGCCTTTCCTGTCAGACAAGGAGATGTCCTGGCTGAGATACCGTGGAATAATTTAGTAGCGTTGTCTGAACTGCCTTTGTCTTCCGGGTCCACATCAGAAGTGTACACGAAAGAAGGGTGCAGACCCGTTCAAGTCAGAGTACGGCCAAAACCTGAAATTCAACCTAATTTCTCGCTGGTTTCCAATGTCGTATCCTCTCATCCTGTACTGGAATGGAAGATCCCAGGGGTTGAGAAATGCCACACCAGCATCATGTTGTTTGATGTTCATGGCAAGTTGATTTCGTCTGATAAACATCATTTGGAAGGGGAGGGGCGATGGCAGGTAATACCCTGTGTTGAATTGCCCATCGGTATGTACTACGTTAGAATCAGCCACCAGCATGATGAAATTACATTGCCCTTTGCAATCCTAAGATAATAAACATTACATAGATTAATCACAGGGCCGGCCAGTCAATGGACCGGCCTTTTTCATTTTGAAGAATGAGTCATCACATTACCTCCACAATGCCGAGAATGCTACTGATTCATTTGATGAAAAAAAAATAAAAATTTTTTAGGGCATAGGAAAATTGACAATAAATTGAAATCAATCACTTTAAGTATTACTATAAAAAATAATATGTTTTCATATGTCAAT
The DNA here is from genome assembly GCA_021298335.1 of Saprospiraceae bacterium. Lineage (GTDB taxonomy): Bacteria > Bacteroidota > Bacteroidia > Chitinophagales > Saprospiraceae > OLB9. Next base: position 1,858 of record JAJTEZ010000123.1, read on the forward strand.
AAGCTTTAAAGTGTTGGATAGTTTGGTCTGAAATTTGAAATTTAATTAGGAGCCAAATGAGCGATTTGCTGAGGTCTTTCCAAAATTGAATCGCTCCGAGGTGCAAATCACAATACTGAAAACAAAAAACAACCGTGCCAAAGGGTGCGGATATAAAATGACAGAATCATTTAGCAATTACGAATTTTACAAAATCCATCAATCGATGAAGAATCCATTATTTACACGTTTTGTTGGCCTGAGAATCAATCAGCGCCTGAAGTCAGCGATGCACATGCTGCTGCTCGTTGTCGTCGTGTACAACATTGGTCTGGCACAATCAAACCCTGTCATTGACAAGACAGAGTGTACCTGCCTCAACAATGCCACTACGCCGACCAACGGTCAGTACATGGATTACATCACCATCAACTCCGGCATCACCGGGCAAGACTGGAGACTGGTTGGTCCCATCACGGGATTTTACAACCCGGCATCTCTCAATCCGCCGGTAGATCCCATTCTTTACCTCCCAAATACACCGATACCTGAAGTAAGTCCGGGTGTCTATCGTATTTTTGGGAAAAGGGTTAGCGGCCAGCAATGGTCAGCGAGGGTAAAAAATATGATCAATGGTTATGAACAGGAAATTCATTCTATTCAGCCTTGTTCTTATCCCAACGTTGTTACGCTGACTGGAGATGTAAATGCATGTAGGTCTTCCAATGAGGTATATGCATTGCCTCCCGCCTTATACCAGGCAACATCCTGGAATGTCACAGGCGGTCAGATATCGACCAACCCTGTACTTCCTGCCAGTGGAAACACCTCCATTACAGTGGGGTGGGGGACAACACCCGGAAGAAATGCAGTGAAAGTGCAGGGCATCGTAACTTCTTATGCTGCGCAACCTGTAGGTTGCAACTTCGCTGCAGAGAAAATAGTAGATATCATCGATCCTGCTCCGTTCACGAAAATCGTGGGGGATGCAGGTAATTGTGTGGGCAGTACTAAAACGTATACACTGACTCCGCCAATCAACCAGCTAAACAACCTGGTGTGGGGCTATTTCCTGAATGAGGCATGTACAATTCCTGCCACAGGACTCTCGGTCAGCGGTTCAGGTAAATCCCGCACGATCATATGGCCGAATACTCCCGGAACTTTCTACATTCGCGTAACGGGCGGTTTCAGAATCAACATCACAAGTGATTACTGTTCTTTCACAACCATCCTTCCAGTGAGTGTAGTCAGTGAGGCCACAGTGCCGCTGGCTTGCAACAATCTCGTCAACGTATCCATGAATCCAAGTTGCGAGTTATTTTTTACACCGGACCAGTTTCTGGAAGACCAGGTCTATCCTGATAATTCCTACAATATCATCATCAAAGATCAGTCCACAGGCCAGATCATTCCTACTGGAACTTTGGGCTATAATTATATCGGAAAAACGTTACTCGTTCAGATTGTACACGAATGCAGTGGTAACTCTTGCTGGGGTTATGCCTATATCGAGGACAAAGCAATTCCTGATCTGGTTTGCCCTGGGGATTCCATTGTAAATTGTGACGAAGTGAACGATGTGTCGAAAACAGGCTTTCCACGGTTACCTTTAGGCGCTGTTGCAACACCTGTTCCTTCAAAATCAAACACATGGAGCGTTACAGGTTATGACCTGTGCAGTACAGTCACTATGTACTATACTGACCAGCTTGAGGCTGGAATTTGTGACGGTCCTTTCAGTTCGATCATTACCAGAACCTGGTATGTCACCGATAACTCCTCAAATTCTTCGTCTTGTACACAACAGATTTCTGTCAATAGGGCATTTATTGAAGATGTGATTTTTCCCGGCAGCTGGGATGATGCTGCTGGGCCCAATCCTTCCCTAGAAGCCTGTGGCGACTGGCCTGTGCTTCCGCAAGACCATCAATTTGCAGGCAATCCTCACCCGGATTATACCGGATATCCAGTGGGTACACTGTGCCTTAAAGCAGCAGTGACATTTTCAGACAGAAAAGTGTTATTATGCAACAATAACGGCAGTACTTACAAAGTAGTGCGAAAATGGCAGGTCATTGACCATTGCACTGGTCAGATCAGGGAAGAAAATCAATTGATCACTGTCATGGATACAGAAGGTCCAGTAGTTTCTTGTCCTGCAGACCTGACTGCAGATTATGGCGAAGGCGTCGTTAACCTGGCTGCCATCGTGCCTGTGAAATCTCATCTCTGTGTAGGTGATTGGAAAGTAATTCCTCCAACTGTCATTTACGATTGCAATTCGACTACCTGGGATGTAAACTTTCTACTGGCCGATGTGGATGGTAATCCACCGGCAGAGGGAGGATATGTTAAAAAAGTAGGCTTGACTGAAGTGACAGGTTCAAATGGCAACTTCACCATCATAAACCTTCCTAAAGGACGTACCTGGATTCGTTACACAGTGACTGACGCCTGTGGCAACTTCACATACTGCTTTACTGAAGTCGATGTAGTAGACAACCAACCACCGGTAGCTGTATGTGACAAAAATAGCATTATTGCGATCGGTAAAGATAGCAAAGCATACGCAGGTGTATTGACATTTGATGACGGTAGCCATGACAACTGCCAGCTTTCCTGTATGAAAATACGCAGAATGGACCAGCTGGTAGACTGGTCAACATTAAGCTGTAATAACCAGCTTTTATTTACATGCGCAGACCTCGGACCTAATAAAACCATCATGGTAGAAATGGGCGTATGGGATAATTTGGGCTTATTCAATTCCTGTATGGTTGAAGCCAAAATGCAGGATAATATCTTCCCGGTTATCACAGCTCCGTCTCCCACCACTGCAAATTGTTATGAAGACTTAACTTCTTTGACCAGATTTGGAACGGCAACGGCTACTGACAACTGTTCAGTGACACTCACCGAAACCCGAAATGACCAGTTGAATGAGTGTGGCTTGGGTACAATCACCCGGACGTTTATTGCCACCGATATTGCAGGCAATGTCACCACGGCAACACAAGTTATCACTGTCGGGAACAATAGAAAATTCAATGGCGCTACTGACATCAGATGGCCAAGCACTGTCAATGTGAACGTAGGTTGTGTTGCAGATATCACTCCTGAAAAACTAAACAGCAGACCTACTTATCTCAGAAATACAGAATGCGCATTACTAGCCTCCAGCTACGAAGACATCATCTTTAACTACACGGACAATGTGTGTGTGAAAGTGCTTCGTAAATGGACTGTCATAGACTGGTGTCAGAAGAATCCATTCATACCCGGTTCCGGCGAATGGTCTGCCACCCAACTGATCATGCTCAACAACACAGTTGCTCCCAACATTACAAAAGGTTGTTTACCAGCCGATTTGAAAATCACCCAGGAAGGACAGTGCCAGGCAAGAGTTGAAGTGACTGCAGCAGCAACAGATGATTGTACACCCACTAATCTGCTCGAATGGACATATACCATCGACCTGAACAATGATAATGTCATCGACGTGACAAATGGCACCGGTAATACGATCAACCAAATCTTTTCCTACGGTACACATAAAATCACCTGGACTGTCAGAGATGGCTGCCGAAATGTGAAGACCTGTTCCAATACATTTACTGTCAGAGATGATAAGAAGCCTAGTCCATATTGTATCTCTGACATTGTGACCGTGATTATGCCAGTGGCAAAAGAAGTCAACGTCTGGGCTTCTGATTTCAACAGAGGTACTACCGACAACTGTTCTGCAGCATCAGACATTACAGCTTCATTTTCTTCAACCAACAGAAATGAAATTTCCAGAACGGTAAAATGTGCAGACCTGGCTGGCGCACCCAGCAAAGAGTTTACTTATAATATTTACTTTATTGATGCAGCCGGCAACAGTGATTTTTGTACAGTAACCGTGAAGGTGCAGGACAATAACAATTCCTGTGGCACAACCACAGTTGTACAAAAACTCGCCATCAAAGGCAATATTTTTACAGAGGCAGATGAAGTACTGGAAAGTGTAGACGTAGAACTGCAGTCAAACCAGACAGAGTTTCCAAAGTCACTGACTACCGGAAAAGACGGGTCCTATGCGTTTGCAGACCTGCCGATGTACAAGAATTATTCTTTGTTTGCCGATAAAAACGACGATATCCTGAATGGAATCAGTACGCTTGACCTGGTGATGATGCAAAGACATATTCTGGGACTTACAGAATTGCCAACACCGTACAAATTGATTGCTGCCGATGTCAACAATTCATCTAAAATTACCGCAGCCGATATGGTTGAGCTTCGAAAAGTGATCCTCGGCATTCAGCCTGGCTTCAGCAACAACCGCAGCTGGCGCTTTGTAGATGTTGCTCATCGGTTTGCAGATCCGAAAAATCCATTCCCGTTCACTGAGTCTATGGCCATGGACAATCTCGATCACGATGTGGCAGGCATGGATTTCATCGCTGTAAAAATCGGAGATGTAAATGGTTCTGCCACACCAAACAGTGCAACGGGTCAAAATGTACTTTCCAGAAGCAGATTTGCACTTTTGAGCACACCTGTGACAGGTAAGGCAGGCGATGTAGTGAAAGTTGGCATCAGAAAGCAAGAATCAGTCGCAATTTTGGGCCTTCAGATGACATTGGCTGTCAATCCTTCCCTGGCTGAAATTCAGGATGTTACATCAGTTCTCGCAGGCTTTGATCAGCAGCACCTCGGCTTTAGTGATCTCTCCAGTGGTAAAGTACATGTCAGCTGGAACGGAGCCAGTGCCTCAGAAAATCAGGATGAATTGTTCATTTTGACACTCAAGCTGAAAAAAGATGCAACAGAACAAGATGTCGTGAGCCTGGATGAAAGTGGGCTGGATGCAGAAGTGTACACGATCGATCAACAATCTGTCCAGTCTCTGGCGGCAACACTGCTCAGCACAAGAGACGACAAGCAGAAGAATGTTCAGTTTGAATTGTACCAGAACATACCTAACCCTTTCAGCACATCCACAACGATAGGCTTCCACCTCCCTGCTGCAGGCAACGCTACTCTGAACATTTTCGATCTGTCAGGTAAGTTGCTGTTCTCACAGACTGGTACATTCCAGAAAGGAGTCAATGCATTCAACATCGATGCTTCACAAGTACACATGAATGGAGTATTGTATTACCAGGTGGCAACTGAAACCGACTCAGCCACCCGCAAACTGATCATTCTTAAATAAACAC
>JAJTEZ010000124.1 GCA_021298335.1 Saprospiraceae bacterium
CCAGAGATTATTTGGTGAAATTTTTACAGAATTACAATACAAATATAAACGCAAATGGCAGTTGACAGCGGGGATTCAGCGCCTTCAGTACAACCAGGAAATTTATGAAATGAAATCTGAGGTGCCTTTGGTGAACACCTTGGTGCCTTATTTTGACTTTCTTTACCGCTTCACCAGTAAAAAAGCATTGCGAACGGAATTTCAGTACATGTCTACCAAGCAGGATTTTGGAAGCTGGATGTTTGGCCTGATGGAGTTTAGCATGGCTCCAAAATGGTCATTTGAGATATCAGGTATGTACAACATTCACCCAAAAAAGCCAAACTCAAAAGGACTGATTGAAAAAATACTCTATCCTACGGCCGGCATTGTCTATTTTCATGACGCCCAACGATATAGCTTGCGTTATGTCAAACAAGTTGAAGGGGTGGTGTGTAGCGGAGGGATTTGCCGTTTGGAGCCAGCTTTCAGCGGAGTGAGATTTTCAATGAATACAACATTTTAAAGAATAGATATATGACACTTGATATGCGGCAAAAACTGAAGAACCTGGCATTTTTGGGAATGTCGGTAAGTGTTTTGACTTGCACAGAAATTCCTATTGAGTTAAAAGATCCCATCATACCTGAGTCTGATAGGATTGTCCTGATTGAGGAATTGACGGGTGCCAGTTGTCCGAACTGTCCAAAGGGTAGTGCGGCTATTGAAAATATCCTTACAAAGTTTCCTGGCAAGGTAGTGGCTGTAGGTATTCATGGAGATTTTCTGGCCAAGCCCACAGCCAAGAGCAAATATGATTTTCGAAATCCAAAAGCGAAGGATCTGGAAAACTGGTTTAAACCCTGGTTTGGAAAACCTTCTGCTTCCATAAACAGGGTGCCGGATGAAACCAATACGCTGATGATTGATCTCCCTGATTTGTGGCAGGCAGCAGTTGAAACGGAATTGCAGAAGGAACACAAACTGAATCTATTGATGGATGTGAAATACGATATGGCTTCACGCAGGGTTGATATCGAAATAGCCGCCATACCGCTTACAGACCTTCCGGGGAATTATGCCATATCAGTCTATTTACTGGAGACAGGCATTGTCGATGCCCAATCGAATGGCTCTGTGATCCTGGAAGACTTTAAGCATAAACATGTTCGAATCTTTCAGTTCTTTCTCGTATATCCCCTAAAAAAAAAGAGAGGCTCCCTTTTCAGGAAGCCTCTTTTATTTGCTAATTTAATTATTTTGGAATTACTCCTGTTTGTGCATGCAATTTGTGAAAAGCCTGCAAACAATGTCATAGCAAAATTTATTCATCTCCACCCTCACTGGATGGTGCGGTGGTATCTTCAGAAGACTCGACCTCTTTTTTTGCTTTAGGTTTGGAAGCCTTTTTCTCAACTACCTCCTCAGCAGTGGCTGTTTCTGTCACGTCAACTGGTGCCTCTGCCGGTGCAGGAGCAGCCTTGACTGCTTTCGCCTTTGTGACAGGTGCAAGTGTTTCTTTGACCTCTTCAACTTTTGGGAGTATACTTACCCAAGTTCTGTTATTTTTTCCTTTACTGAAAGAGACAATACCTTCAATTTGCGCATGGATTGTAAAATCCTTACCCAGGTACGCATTAGCACCTGCGTGGAATCTTGTTCCTCTTTGTCTCACCAGAATATTTCCTGCTTTGGCTGTTTGACCTCCGAAGAGTTTTACTCCCAACCTTTTGCTTTTACTGTCCCGTCCGTTATCCGAACTACCGACACCTTTTTTATGAGCCATTGTTTTTCTTTTTTAGTTGAAAAATGCCTGCATTCTTATGCAGAAATAGAATCAATTTTAATTTTTGTAAAAGACTGTCTATGTCCGTTCATTTTTTGGTACCCCTTTCTTCTTTTCTTTTTGAAGACGAGCACTTTGTCTCCTTTTTGGTTGTTGAGCACGGTAGCCTTTACTTTGGCGTTGGCAACAACCGGCGTGCCGACTTTTACAGCGCCATTGTTGTCAACCAGCAAAACCTGGTCGAAAGTAACAGAGGCACCTGCTGCGGCTTCTAGCTGGTGGACGAAAAGCTCCTGCCCTTCGCTCACTTTAAATTGCTGACCAGCTATATTTACGATTGCAATCATGGTGAAAATATTTGGTTTTTAAAAAATGTGCACAAAGTTAATGCTTTTTCAGAAATTTGAGTATAGTAGTTAGAAAATTATTTTAACTTGCAAAACGCAATAGAAAAGCCATTCGATGCCGGAAATTATTCAAAGTCCTGAAGTAGCCATTCACGAGGAGATCAGAAACCAGCTAAAAACCTGGATCACATCTGAAGGGCAAGTGATTGTCCATTGTCTTTGCAAGGCTGGAAATGAAGGGATGTGGCTCCGGATCTGGCCAACGACGTATTTGCTGGACTGCCATTCTCCTCATCGCAGTGAATTGCTTTTTCATGAGAATATAACCGCTTACCCGCATTGGACAACTGTGCTGCCACATCACCAGCATCAGTTTACGCTGATTTTTTCCGCTCTGCCTTCTGATTGCATTTTGTTTGATTTGAAGGAAATCATCCCCCAGTCAAACGGTTTTGAGTTTGTGTCCATTCCCAGAAATCAAACAGATGTATATCTTTTACATATGTAATTATACGATACCATTGGTTTCACGTTGCCACCTTTTTGAAAAAACTGTACCTTTGCACCATGCTTAAACGACTTGAGATTCAGAACTATGCCATCATAGACCGGTTGGAACTCGATCTTCCAGAAGGGTTGGCAATTATCACCGGTGAAACAGGCGCCGGAAAATCTATCCTTTTGGGAGCACTGAATCTTGTATTGGGAAAACGGGCTGACAGCAAGGTGATGTACGATCCTGATAAAAAATGCTACGTTGAGGCAGTGTTTGATATTTCTTCCATGGATTTCGGGGTATTTTTTACTGACCATGAAATTGATGAGGCTTCAGAGTTTATCATCAGGAGAGAGATTTCGCCGGGAGGAAAGAGCAGGTCTTTTCTCAACGACTCTCCAGTCACATTGGACGTTCTGGAAGAAATTTCATCTCTGCTAATCGATGTTCACCAGCAGTTCGACACTCATGGCATTCAAAAGCCATCCTACCAGCTTGACATTATTGATGCTCTTGCGGGTAATAAAAAGCGTTTACAGGAGTACCAGAAGTTATACCAGACATATAAGACAACTGCCAAAAGATTGGAAGAACTCAAGGAGAAGAGTCGCAATGCTTCGCAGGAAATGGAATTCTTATCCTTTCAGCTGAAAGAACTGGAGGAGGCGTCACTTCGTGAAAATGAGCAGGAAGATCTTGAAGCAAGACTCCAGAAGTTGAGTGCTGCTGAAGACATCAAACGGATTTCGTCCCTGATGGTCCACAGTCTGTCTGAAGAAGAGCAGGCGATCATCCCCCAATTACAGTTGTTGGCATCGCAGTTATCTTCGCTATCTCATATCGATTCCGCTTTTGAGTCTCTACATGCACGCCTCCTGTCGGTTCGGGAGGAATTGCTGGACATGAGCAGGGAGTGCCAACGTATTTCTGATAAAACAGACTATGACGAAGAGTCAATCCACGAAACACAGACGCGCCTATCCCTGATCTACAGGCTACAAAAAAAACATCAGGTATCAACCATGGAAGAACTGATGGGGGTACTCACTGCGCTCCGGTCAAAATTGGAGGGTTTTGGTGATATCTCCGGGCACATTCAAACGCTGGAGCAGGCATGTGCTGACATGGAAAAGGAACTGGTTCAACAGGCCGATGTGCTGAGCGAAGCCCGCAAGTCAGTTTTTGCAAATCTGGAGCAGAAAACTCATGAACTTCTGGCAGAGTTGTCCATGGAGCACGCCCATATCCGGATACAGCATCAACTATCCGGAACTTTGACGAAGTCGGGAACTGATGAAATTTCAATCTTATTTTCGGCCAACAAAGGTGGTCAGTTCCAACCGTTAAAGGATGTGGCCTCAGGTGGGGAGCTTTCTAGACTTGCGTTGTGCATCAAATCACTTGTGGCTGGTGCCATGACATTGCCTACGTTGATTTTTGATGAAATTGATGCGGGTGTTTCCGGTCAGGTTGCCCGAAAAATGGGGGAGATCCTTGACCAGTTGTCGAAAAAGCACCAGGTTATTTGCATTACTCATTCACCTCAGGTTGCTGCCCGTGCGGACAGGCATTACTGGGTCTATAAATCGGATACGCCAACACGGACTCTGACTGCTCTAAAAGAATTGAGCCATGAGGAACGTACAATTGAAATTGCTAAAATGCTAAGTGGCAACCCGCCTTCTGAGGCAGCCATAGCAAATGCCCGTGAGTTAATCGCTCTCTGATGCGTTTGATTCACAGGATCATGGGTATCTACCAGGAAGCATTTTCGGGCTTGTCAAAAGAGATCTGGCTTTTGAGCCTTGTGATGATTATCAACAGGTCGGGAGCGATGGTACTACCATTCATGACCTTATACCTGACAACTTCTTTGCATTACAGTCTTACCGAGGCGGGAACTGTCATGGGGGCCTATGGTGTGGGTAGTATATTGGGAGCCTATATTGGGGGGCAGCTGGCAGATCGTTATGGACACTACCATATCCAGTTGTATTCACTTTTGCTTGGGGCGATGTTTTTAGTGTTGCTTTTATTTCTGGAGTCGCTTGTTCCAATTATGTGTGCTGTATTTTGTTTTTCAACAGTTGCCGATACCATGCGTCCGGCAAACAGTGTAGCAACCGCAGAATATTCCACACCTGAAAACAGGACACGCTCTTTTTCCCTGATGCGCTTTGCTGTGAATATTGGTTTTTCAGTGGGTCCGGCAATGGGAGGACTAGTTGCTGCCTTGATAGGATTTAGGTGGATATTTCTGATTGATGCCATCACATGTCTGATAGCAGCCTTCCTTGTGAAAAAGTATTTATCAGGTAGACCCGCGCAGTCAACGCGCAGCCAGGCTGAAACCACTCATGCACGGGGCCCGGGTCAATTAGTCGATGGCCCTCAACGCACCAGTAAATCAGCTTACAAGGATATAGAATACCTTGTATTTATCATCCTAGTGGCTATCTATGCGATTGCCTTTTTTCAAATTTTTACCAGCGTACCTGTGTTTTTGGAAAAGGAGTGGGGTCTTTCTGAAGCAACCATTGGTTTTTTGCTGGGAATGAATGGGCTCATCGTAGTTTTATTCGAAATGCCATTTATGAAATATATGGAGAATTACCAACGCTATATGGTCATGATTACGATTGGTTCTTTGTTGATGTGTTTGAGTTTTATACTACTCCTATCAGGATGGACAGGCCCGATGATAGCTGTCGGATTCATTGTTTTGATGTCTTTTTCAGAGATGTTTGCCATGCCATTTATGACCAACTATGCCATATCTATCCCCGGTGAAGATCGCAGAGGCCAATATATGGCCTTGTATGCTATGGCTTACGGCGTGGCCCATATTGTTGCCCCTGCAGGTAGTTTGAGGTTGGCAGATGTGTATAGCTTTGAAGTATTGTATCTGGTTATGGCTGTATTGAGTGTTTTGATAGCGGCTTCATTTTTCCGCTTGAGAACTAGAAAAGTCGTCCACGTATCTATGCCTTAATGCCCTTACACACCCTGTTCAATCGTGCCGTCAGCATGTTTTGCAAACCGGCCTAAGTTCTTTTCGTGTACTTTGTCAAACCTGTCCCACGGCCAACCTCCAAATTGGGTCGCATGGTAATCATTGAATGCCTGCTGAATTTCTTGCTTTGAATTCATGACAAACGGGCCGTATTGGATCACTGTTTCTCCAATAGGTTTTGCCTGCAATAGCAGTAGTTTACACTCCCCTCTGATTGCCTGGATGGGCAAAGACTGATTAGGCGCAACTTCAACGGAATGGTAATTTTGAACAGGGGTGTTTGCTATAAGTACCTGGTCTCCTTCATAAAAGTACAGCATTCTGTTGATGCCTTCGCTTGCCGGTGGAAGGATGAAATCTGAGCCTTCCTCCATTCGTAAATTCAAGATAGCTACTTCATTGGCTGCATCCGCTGCCCAAGAGCCAGGTGGTGGTGCCGGAGCTGTCAAATCATTCAAGCTGCCAGCTATGATTTCAATATAGCTGCTTTTATTTTTCTTGTTTGTACTGGTATATTTGGGAATTTGGCTTCCCCACATCATCTTAAAATGGGGAGATGTCATTTTACCTTTTGCCGGCAAATTCAACCAAATCTGGAAGAGTTCCAAAGGGTTATCTGTATCCTCATTGACCAATGGAAACATTTCTGAATGTTGAACGCCACTTCCCGCCGTCATCCATTGCACATCACCTTCCCCATACCTGCCTGATGCACCCATGGAGTCGGCATGGTCAACCAAACCCTTTCTGACCACCGTAATTGTTTCAAATCCACGATGAGGGTGACCCGGAAAACCAGGGATGGATGTACCGTGATACATACGCCACCCATCTTTGATGATGAAATCGTCGCCTATGCTCCTTCCATCCAGAGAAGCGGCTGGCCCAAGATGGCCGTTGCCTTTCGGAAAATAGTCTTCGTGATGCACACAAAATAGGAAAGGATCCAGGGTTTCCCATGAAAATCCCATAGGCTTCATATTGCGAATGATCGGTGCCTCTTCTTTGGGCATTTTTAAATCTCTATCCACAATGGTGGTCGTACCAACTAAACCCAAAGACATTTTTTTAAAAAAATCTCGTCGTGATGATGTACTCATAACAATACATTTGTTGCAATAAATATAAATATTTTATTCAGTTTAAAAGCAGTGTTGCATCAGACTATAAAAAAAGAACCAGTTTTTAGGGAAGGATACCCTGTGGAGTCTCCTACCTGAAACCCGTAACAGTCTGAAATGTTTGCCGTATTCAAATTTTGAGTTGATGAGCGGGAAGTTTAATCGAATGAGGTCATAAAAAAAGGCTATCCCCGGATGCGGGAATAGCCTTACTTTTACTCTACTATTGTTCAATCAGTATTTTACCATGATAATGCTGAACGGTCCGGTTTTGGGCGATTTACACCCTGAAGGATTTTCGACTTGAAACCGATAACTTCCGTCGACCAGATTTTCGACTAGGTATTGAGAGCCACTACCGGAATAGGTGGCGATTCCGTTTGGTCCTTCCTGGTAAAGAGTCCAAGAGCCTACAGGCAAGTTGCCCAATTGACATTTTCCATTCACTAAAGGAGTGCATGTTGGCTGCGTAATTGAAAGCACTGATATCTCTCCGGGAGTTACTTCCGGAGATGCAGTAATCGTGATGCTGTTTGTATCAGTACAACCATCCGCATCTGTTACTGTGACAGTGTAGGTCCCTGCAGATGTAAAGGTGTTTGTTGCCGTAGATGGTGAATCGCCTCCACTCCAACTATATGCAGAGCCTCCCGCCGCCGTTAAAGAAATTGAGGTCTGTAAACAAGTAAGTTCTGTTATTCCCGTATTGTTTGTAATCGAAGCAGTCACTGCCCCATAGGAAATTACGACATATCCGTTGCCTGAATTTTCATTTTTTGTAATATTACCATCAGTAACACCTCCTGTTTAAGAAGTGCCACCTGCGCCGCCGCCGCCGCCGCCTTTATCATTACCGGAACAACCGACTGTACCTGCGGAACCACCGCCGCCGCCGCCGCCGCCCTGGTAACCGCCGCCACCGCCGCCGCCTGCAGGAACGCTGGGAATGCTAAAACAACAGCAAGACTGACCATTACCACCAGACCCTC
>JAJTEZ010000125.1 GCA_021298335.1 Saprospiraceae bacterium
ACGATCATTTCCAGACTCGTGTATAGTCTTCTGTTTTTTCGCTTTTCTATTTCCTTTTGATTTAGCATTCTGGGAGGGAAGCCGAAAAAGGAATGGATTGTTTGCCCTCTCACATGAAGGGCAGCAATACCTGTAGGCGCCAGGACGGCAATTTTCTTGCGACTGGTTTTTCTGAATAATTGCAGTAAAGTGGACTTTCCGGTACCCGCTCTTCCCGTAATAAAGAAATTATCATGGGAATACTCTAGCTGGTCCAGGACTGCCTTGAATTCAGAACTCAGTGTTACCGGTAGCACAATTTTGTAATTTTACCTTCTACGGCGGCCATAATCAGGCCGAAATGAAACTCTTACCCCCGCCTGTACCTGTCTGGGGTGGTCTGTCACTAAAAGATCTTCGCCACTTAGTCCCCGCCAGTCCATTCCTGAATAATATACGTAGGTAACGTGTGGCGTTAATGTCACCAAATCACTGAAACCAATGTCCAGACCCAAACCAAGTCCCGCACGATAGACCCATCCATCAGTTTTATATTCCTGTGACTGAGTACCTCGGAGTTCTTCTATTTCTCCTGTAAATTTCCCTCCTGCCACCGTGAAAAGGAAAAATAATCCTTTGTTGATCGAAGGGCCTTGTTTGGAAAACGTAGGACAATCACAATCACTACCCAAATCGAGCGCATATATTTGAGTCTGAATGCCCATCATTCCTGTGGTAAACGCAGCTTTTTGCCACCCCGGCTTCGGATTGCCAAAACTACGGGAAATAGTCAGCTCTGGGTAAAACTCAATTCTTTTCTTTTTTAGGGAAAACCAATAGTTTACACCTGCTTCAACTCCAAAACCAAACAGTTTATCTTTGCTATTCAAAGCATTCGACCAATTCGGAAATTGCTGCGAAGTGTATGCGGTTCGAACACCAAACTGAGAATTTCCGCTCGCCAGAAACAAAAAACAACTAAAAATCACTCCGAAGACTTTTTTTGCACGGAGGTTTCCTGATACCGATGATACAAAGAATACAAAATTAACCATCAATCGCTTCATTATTAAGTTTGATATTACCCTCAAATACTCCAAAAACTCCAGACCTGTTTCATGAAAGTGGCCATCCAGTTTTGTAAGGAGTCATCCTTTTATTATGTTCAAGAGTAGAAACTACGAATGTCTGAAAATTTTTGCAAAGAAATACACCTCAGACACAGGATAATCAGATTTGTTTAATGATAAGATTGCGATTTCGTTCAATTAAATGGCTGTTAAATCTGCGATATTTGTGGCAGCATGCTTTTTATTGATGGTTTTGTGGTGGCTTTTCCCAACCATGATGACAAAATGATTGTTTCTTGCTTATGGTTGTGTACGCAGGCAGGGACAATCGAAATGTAATCGGTCTGATGTGTCTTCTCACGGTCAAACAGAAATTTAGGTTTAAATATACACCCTATATGATGCGACGAATATTCTTTTTATTTGCTACAGTTCTGCTGGGTTTGATATTCCCGGTCTCCTGTTACTATGATTCCGAAGAGGATTTGTACCCACAGGTCCAGTGTGATACATCAAACGTTAGTTTTGCAAATGATATCCAACCCATTTTAACCAATTCCTGTCTCTCCTGCCACAATGCATTTTCAAGCCAGGGTGATGTAGATCTGGAAGGACACGCGGCCGTAGTAAAATATGCCCTTGATGGTTCGCTGGTAGGATCTGTTCAGCACGACAGAGGGTATTCTGCCATGCCCCAGGGAACATCCAAACTGGAAATCTGCAAAATTGAAAAAATGAAGGCATGGGTAAATGCCGGCGCTCCTAATAATTAAAATTTCCCAATCAATGAAAAAATGGATTCCTTACCTGATGATCTTGCTGGCAGTGGCTGGTACCATCGCTTACATGACGTACAACAAACCTCACGCCGACGCTGCAAGTGAGAGGCCGGAGTATTCAATCTCCCCGCTGGGTTTAGTGCGTGAGTTTTTGGACAATGAGGCAGATGCCAATGAGAAATATTTGGGAAAACTAGTTCAGGTACAAGGTGTCATACGCACTGTTGTTCTTAATCCCAATAGCGCAACCGTCACCTTGGAAACAGGTGATCCTATGACTTCAGTACTCTGTGAATTTGAAACTCCCGCTGGGCTGGAAGCTTTGAAGTCAGGCCAGAAAGTTTCCATTCAGGGCTTTTGTTCCGGAATGCTTGGCGGAGATATGATGACAGACGTTATTTTAAACAGATGCGCACTTTGATTCAAACCTGACATAATCACAGATCATGAACAAATACCTTTTTCCCCGATTGTTTTTTCTGCCTCTCGCTTGTATTGTCTTTGTAAATGTAGCATGCAGCCAAAAATATTTTACCAAAAATGCGCAGATTGGATTCTTTTCAGACACACCAATAGAAAAAATTGAAGCACATAATACAACATCCAATTGTGTCTTTGACCTCGCAACCGGTAGAATAGAATTCAGCGCCCTGATCAAAGGCTTTCAATTTGAAAGAGCACTCATGCAGGAGCACTTTAATGAAAACTATCTGGAAAGCGATCAATTTCCGAAAGCAATATTCAAAGGACAAATTGATAATTATCGTAAAATAGACCCGGCTAAAAACACCAAACATATTGTGCGTGTCAGCGGTGAGTTAAACATGCATGGTGTTAGCCGAAGCATAACTGCTCAGGCAGTCATTGACGTAAAGGATGGCAATTTGAAGGCTACATCTGAATTTCAGATTGCAGTTGCAGATTTTCAGGTCGAAATCCCCTCCCTGGTCAAAGATCAAATCGCAAAAAATGTGAAAGTGAAAGTCGAAGCTACCCTAAAGCCATTAGGAAAGTGATTTTTTTTCAACAGATTCACCCCTTATTTGAAAGTATCTCATCTTAAACAACCATTCAATGCGCACATATTTTTTGTTGATCACAGCATTTGTCTGCCTTGCCTCTTTGAAGGCACAGCAGGATGATCTCCTCTCATTACTGGAAGAAGAGGAAACTACAGAATACATCAATGCAAGTTTCAAAACTAACAGAGTAATCAATTTTCACTCCCTTGAAAATACAGCCGGAGGGGTGCTTGATTTTAAAATCGGACATAGATTTGGGACTTTAAATGGAGGCTTTTACGAATTGTTCGGACTGGATAATGCCACAATTCGTCTTGGCTTGGATTATGGTATCTCTGATGTATTCACAGTCGGACTTGGAAGAAGTAGTTACCAGAAAACATATGATGGTTATGTGAAATATAAATGGCTCAGACAATCAACTGGAAAGAGAAACATGCCCATCTCGGCAGCCCTATTACTCACATCAGCAGTACAGACACTGGCCTGGGCAAACCCTGAGCGCGACAACTTCTTTTCCAGCAGACTGTATTACACAACTCAATTGATTATTGGCCGAAAATTCAACGAGTCATTTTCTTTGCAACTTAGCCCAACCATGGTACATAGAAATTTGGTGCGCACAAACACCGAAAAAAATGATGTATATGGTGTAGGTGCAGCCGGAAGATTCAAGCTGACAAAACGGATTTCCGTCAATGCGGAATATATGTATTTACTCCCAGGTCAGGTGGCGTCCGACATCAAACCTTCTCTGTCTTTGGGTTTTGATATAGAAACGGGAGGCCATGTATTCCAGCTTCATTTTACAAACAGCACTTCCATGATTGAGAAAGGTTTTATCGCCGAAAACACCAATTCCTGGGCCGATGGAGGTATACACTTTGGCTTCAATGTGAGCAGAGTCTTCACCATCGTTCGCAAAAAAGTACCTGTAATCTGATGTTTTGTTTCCATTGATACTGATTCCCTGATTTACACGAGATTGTTAAAACAAAAAAATCAATTAGTATGAGCACAGCTGTATATAGAATCTTTGTTTTTGTACTTATGACAGTAAGCTTGTTTTTATCCGGATGTGACAGCGACGATGATCTTTCCACTCAGGATCCTGTAGCAGGAACAGCTCTTAAAATACAGGGGCAATGGTCAGTCACTTCCTATGTGAAAGAGACAATCAATAGAACTTCGGTATTCCAGAACCATTTTTTTACGTTCCAATCCAATGGAAGTGCTCTGATCACAAAATCAGGAGCACAGGTGTCTTCCGGAACCTGGAAGGTGATTCAGGATGGCAGTCAGTTAAAGCTTGTTCTTTTACTTTCAGGTGGTGGCAATTTTGAAGAAATCAGTGAGGATTGGGACATTGTTTCCGCTTCTTCCGGCACCCTGTCTCTGAAAAATGTCAGCGGAAGTAACGCAGGTACCGATGTGCTTGAATTCGGTAGATAATACCCAGTTAAAGTCGCAGATCTTGAGAAGCTCGAGATTTTTTGCCTATCAAATAGCTCTGCAAACAACTTTTTACATTAAAAAGTTCCATTTCACTTTATTTCCAACCGACTTATTATTGGATATCATCCAGGGAAACCTCGCCTTCAAAAACAACTTTCCCCTGCTCATTTTTTTGAAGCTTGCCGCACATGAGAAAAGGATCATGTTCAAAAAACAGGAAATGGCCAGGGGCGGTCGCTTTTTCAAACAAAAGTCCCTTTTCCTTCATCGTGTCAAGTGGCCTGACATCATACGACATGACATAAGGCATAGGCACGTGATGGTGGAAGGGTAGGAGGTCTGCGGTAAAGATCAGTGTATTGCCTGATTTGGTTTGTATGTTGGGAATCATCATCGCCTCGGTGTGTCCAAACACAAAATCAAGTTGGATAGTCTCAGAAAAACGTACACCTTGCTCAACATCCACGAATTTGAGTAAACCCTGCTCTTTCAGCGGAACAAAATTCTCTTTCAAAAAGGAGGCAGCTTCACGGGCGTTTGGCTGGAAAGCCCAGGCATAGTGCAGTTCATTCGACCAGTAGGTAGCATTGGGAAACGTGGGGATAATTTCTCCCGCTGGCGAATATTTTAATGCTCCTCCTACATGGTCAAAATGGAAATGTGTGATCAAAACATCTGTAATATCTTCACATGTAAATCCTGCTTCGGCCAATGACTCTTCAAAAGAAACTAGTTCGTGAGGGTAAAAGTGTCCTCTGAATTTTTCGTCCTGTTTCGTTCCCATTCCCGTGTCAATGAGGATCTTTCGCGACCCTTCATCCACCAACAGGCATCTTGCCTGGAGGGTAATCATATTTTCTTCATCAGCAGGGTGGAGTTTATTCCACATCCGCTTGGGAACAACTCCAAACATTGCACCGCCATCAAGTTTGAACCTTCCTGTATTTATGCTGTATAGCTTCATTGATCTGAGTTTCAGAGAGTTTTCTAATTGTAAAGGATCTCACAGATCCAGGCTATTGGTCAGGAAAAACCAATGGACTTTTTATCTTTTTGTCTTATCTCAACGGCCAGTTGAATCATCTGCAATGCAGTATTCGCTGCTTCAACTCCTTTGTTGCCGTATTTGCCTCCTGCCCTGTCTTGGGCCTGCTCCTGATTGTTTGGAGTCAAAACCCCGAAAATCACCGGTTTGCCTGAGGCAATCGATAATTGCATGATGCCCACGGAAACTGCCTGGCTGATATACTCGTCATGGCGTGTATCCCCTTTAATGACACATCCCAGACAAATGACAGCATCCAGGGAAAATTGTGAAAGCAACATCTTCGCCCCTGAAGGAAGCTCAAAGGAGCCCGGTACCAATACACTGATGATGTTTTCTTCTTCGATGCCCTGCTGCAACAAGGTTTCAATACAGGCATCTCGCAGCGAAAAGGTGATTTCCCGGTTCCACTGAGCGGTGACAACACCTATTTTACATCCTGCAGGCACACTATGTAAAACACCTGGTGATGCTGACAAATTCTGGTCTTTGCTCGACATACAATTGTTCATTTTAAAAAATAAAAAAGGCAGGTTTGGTTTCCACCAGCCTGCCCGTATTTTGCATTGTTCGGCCTGTCTTATTGCATCCTGAACAACATTTTTTCTGCATCCTGGCTTTGTACTGACTCAGGGTATTTCGACTTAATCTGTTCCAGAATCGACTTGGCCTCTTCTTTATTCCCTTTGTCAAAATGATAAATGGCAATCTTATAAAGATAGTATGGAGCAAGCTGGTTGTTTTCGTAACCGGCTGCGTCCTTGTAAAGACCTACAGCTTTTTCAACATCTCCAAGCTCAGCATAAGCATCACCCAAAGCACCCGCCTTTGTCATTGCAGTAACATCATCGTGCGCTGAATAATCCTCAAGATAATCCACAGCTTCCTGGTACTTTCCCAGATTTAAATAACAAATTCCTGCGTAATAGCCAGCCAGATTGGCTGCTTTGGTGCCACTGTAGCTATCCATTATGCCCAAAAAGCCTTCAAATCCACCTCCGGGATTATCTAAAGCCAGTGCAAACGAATCTTTAGCAAATTGGTCCTCTGCTTTATACATCGCATTGACAGCTTCTTTTTCCTTTGGTCCAAGATATAAGTAGGTATAACCAAAATAAAGTGCGACGACGACGCCCACTCCAATCAATACATAGGACAGGTTTTTTTGATTGTTTTCAAAAAAATTCCCTGAAGATATATTGCTTCCTTTTACTTCGACAACATCGATAATTTCATCGCTGCTTCCGGAGGCTTTTGTTTTTCTTTGAGCCATAATACGATCTGAGTTAAAAATTTGCGCAAAAATAATGATTTCCTGATGAATCGTATTCATTTTTCTAAAAATAAGCTCATTTTTGTCAAGCGCAGACGGTTTGCCGCCCATTTTTTCAAGAAAATTTCTGATATAGCCCATTTTTTTTCTGCTTCAGGTCAGAATATTGCGTGACCTGCCTGCATATTTTTTATCTTTGTAGTATGATTGACTCAGGAAAACTGATCGCAAATGCACAACGGGTAGATTTGACAATCAAAAGATTGTGCCATCAGGTGGTAGAAAACCACCCTGACCTGCGGCAGTTGTGTCTCATCGGAATTCAGGAACGGGGAGTGT
>JAJTEZ010000126.1 GCA_021298335.1 Saprospiraceae bacterium
AAACATCACGGTGTATCTGAATCAACTGGGTGCTGTTCAGATCAGACCTGAAGATGTGAGCACCAGTACGTTTGGCTTATGTTCGAACATTACATCGACTGTCAATCCAAGCAACTTTTTCTGCAATGACGTCGGAATCAGAACGGTGACTTTGACTGTGACAAATCAGAACAACAACCAGTCTTTGAACTGTACCGCACAGGTCACAGTTCGCGACACCATCAAGCCTACGCTGGTTTGTCCAAACAACCAAAGCATCAGCTGCGGAGTATATGTTCCGGGTCCGCTGACGAATTTTGGAAACCCGTTCGTCTCTGATAATTGTGCTGTCGGATTACAACTTGTTGAAACGCCTTTAGTTAATCTGGGTAACTGTAATATTGGGGTAATTTCCAGAACATTTGTGGTCACCGACTTTAGCGGCAACTCGAGACAGTGTGTTCAGATCATCAACATCACAAACAACGATCCGTTTACGGCCGCAGATATCAACTGGCCTGACGACATCACCGTAAACAATTGCATTCCTTCTACCGCACCTTCTGCTTTGGGCAATACAACGGTCGACCAGAATACATATAGTTGCGCATCTGTTTCTATTGGCTTCCAGGATAATTTCCCGACGACCGGTCCTTTGTGCGGAGGTACTTATCAACGAACCTGGACAGTCAGAGATCAATGCCAGGCTGTGCCAGGAACAAATGCGGGTGTCTTTACCCACATACAGACCATCGTAGTCAATACTGTTACACCTCTGATTACTGGTCCAACAGATACATTGATCTATGTCGATGCCACAAATTGTGAAGCTCGACTTGACGGCGTCTTCCATACATCCAGCGGTTGTAACCTGATTCTGAGTAATTCAATAAACTCCAATGCAAATTTTGATCTATCAGGCA
Source organism: Saprospiraceae bacterium (assembly GCA_021298335.1). Classification (GTDB taxonomy): domain Bacteria; phylum Bacteroidota; class Bacteroidia; order Chitinophagales; family Saprospiraceae; genus OLB9. The sequence goes on from JAJTEZ010000126.1 coordinate 903, forward strand.
TTTACCCTACCGGAACAACTACTGTATTACTGACAGCAAAGGAGAGTTGTAACAACCTGACTGACACGCACACATTTATTGTGGAGGTAGTAGATACATCCTCATTCAATATTCAATGTATCAAGACATTCCCTCAAATCACAGACAATCTCACTGTGGACGAGTTTGCCAGTGCACATACGCATATCACATACAACTGCGCAAATCAGCAGGATATCGTCGTTTCCTATTCCAATAGCAATATCAATGACACCATTCGTACTTACACTTGTGCTGATGTTGGTAGTATTTTTCCTGTTACTATATATTTCTGGCACATTGGAGATCCGGTACCATTTACTTTGTGTGGTTCACTTGCTAGAGTTGAGGACCCTGCGAATTTCTGTCTGACACCTTCACCGCGCATTGCAGGACTTGTCAATACGGAAAACGGACAGGCAGTGCCTCATGTTCAGGTAGGTCTGGCGGGTAGCAACGCACAGCCTGCAGAAACCGGGATGAATGGCTTGTATACTTTCCCCGAAATGCCTGCAGGAGGCTCGTATGAAGTGATACCGGGAAGAAACGATCATCCACTGGATGGAGTGAGCACTCTGGACTTGATTTTGATGCAACGACATATCCTGGGAGTACAGCCTATCACTTCTCCTTACAAACTGATTGCTGCAGATATCAATCATGATGATCGTATCTCTACATCAGATATGCTGCAGTTGAGAAAAGTATTGCTTGGAATACATGCTGATTTTCCTGAAAATACCTCTTGGAGAATGATAGACAAGTCTTTCAAATTCCCGGATTCTATCAATCCATTCCTGACACCGCTGAAGGAGAGTTACGCCATAGGCCAGCTCAACAACACCATGGTCATCGACTGGGTAGGGGTCAAAATCGGAGATGTTAACAACAGTTACGAAACGCGCTTCGACGGTAAGCAGGTAGAAAAACGCGCGCAGAACAATCTACTCAGACTTACCAATCAATGGTTGGTTAAAGGAGAAAATGTCATTCCCGTGTATGCAGCCGAAGATGCTCAAGTGATTGGATTCCAGACATCCATACACCTGGCTCATGCTTCAAACGTATTGTTGACAACAGGGAAGATCGAGCTGGAAGATGGACAATATTCTTTCCGCAATGGTGACCTGAACATTTCATGGTCGCAGCGTGAAAATGTAGATATCAAAGCTGGCGATATCCTGTTTTATATTCATTTGTTTACCGAAGTCCCTTCTTCATTGTCTGATGTCTTTGGAATGAACCAGGGAATGCTGTCACATGAAATGTACACACCGTCCTTTACCGCCACACCATTTAGCTGGCGCGTGGAAGAGGGAGTGTCAGGAGTTTTCGCCGTACATGGCAACAATCCAAACCCTTGGGACGAAGAAACGTACATTCATTTTACACTGCCCGAGTCCGGCAAGGTGATTCTTCATGTACGGGATGTTACCGGAAGGCTGGTGTATCAGAGTGAGGGGAGTTTTGATACAGGCGAAAATACAATTCGAATTTCCAAAGAACAATTGGGGACTACCGGAATCCTGGTGTACGATTTGACCTACGGAAGTAAGACAATCACACTTAAAATGCTGAATTTAAAGTAACACTGTCCAGCATAAAAAATAAAAAAGGCATCCGGATTTCCGGATGCCTTTTTTATTTTCCGCGTGCTACAAATTAAGTCAAAAGCAATTTCAAACAAATATTAGACAAAAAAAGTTCCCTCAGCAGTCTGAAAACCTCCTCTTGCAGACTGTTTGTTGTCGTGACTGTAGTCGACTTGAATGTTACAGCAATCCTTGAATATAGTACATGAGGACGTCGGCGATTTTTCGATCATTACTCAATCTGGGCACCTTGTTTTGTCCGCCAAGTTTGCCTTCGGCTTTCATGTATGTCCTGAATGCATCCTGACTCAGCACCCTTACCTTCAAAGGCTGCAGGATATTTCCTTCGATCAAATCATTGTAATAGATGTTTTGTCTTCTCATTTCTATGTCCAGAATACGGGCAAATTCTTCCATATTCTTTGGAGTTTGGCCAAATTCAACCAGCCATTCGTGATAGGGCAGGCTACCATCAGCTGGATGCACCTGTGGCGCTACTGTAAATTCTACGATACTTGCAGCTGCAGAAGCTGCTGCGATATTCATTGCCTCTTCCACTTCTTTGCCGATCACGTGTTCTCCAAAAGCTGAAATGTAATGTTTGACCCTGCCTGAAACGATAACACGGTATGGTTTCAGGCTTGTAAACCGGACACAGTCACCAATGTTGTAGGCCCAGAGACCTGCATTGTTGTTGATCACTAGTGCATAGTCCTTACCCAGTTCCACGTCTTGCAAGGAGATTCGTTCCGGTTGTGCATCAAATGCCTTTTCGATTGGGATAAATTCGAAAAAGATTCCTGAACGGGTATTTAAGAGCAACCCTTCATGGCACATTTTATCCTGAAATGCGATGAATCCTTCTGATGCCGGATACGTCTCGATGCTGTCTATCCTGCCACCCAACAATTCTTCAAGCTTTGATCTGTACGGCTCATAATTTACGCCTCCATACATAAACAAAGAAAAATTTGGAAAGACTTCCAGCAGTGTTTCTTTTCCTGTGCGGGCGAGAACTTTCTCATAGTACATCTGAACCCACGGGGGGATACCGCTGATCAGGCGCATATCCTGATGTATGGTCTCTTCGACGATAGCATCTACTTTTTGTTCCCAGTCTTCAATGCAATTGGTATGAAAGCTGGGGAGTTGATTGGTTTTGATCCAGGAGGGAACTTCATGGTTTACGATGCCGGACAATCGGCCTGTGGGTACCCCCCCTTTTGAATCCAGCGTGGGCGATCCTGACAAAAACATGACTTTTCCTCCAAAAACAGCAGCACTTCCCTTTTCATGAAAGTAATTCAGCATGGCCGTTCGGGCAGTATTGAGGTGATTCGGCATACTATCATCAGAAATAGGTATGTATTTTACGCCACTCGTTGTCCCTGACGTTTTGGCAAAATATCTCGGTTTTCCTGGCCAAAGTACGTCTCGTTCGCCATGAGTTACCCTATCAATATAAGGGCGCAATTCCTCGTAATCTCTCAAAGGAATTTGTTTTGTAAACGCACCATATCCGTTGATTGAACGGAATTCATGGTCTTTTCCAAAAGCAGTGTCCTTTGCTTTAGCGAGCAGGCTTGCCATAATTTGCTGCTGGTCGGCCACTGCAGTTTTTTGCCATTGAAGTATCTGGCGGTTTGTCCAGGAAGCTGCAGTTCGGATGATCAATGTTTTTAGGCTCATGTTTCCAGTATCTCTTTTGGATGATTTGGGAAATGGTACAGGTCTTATCTGGGTAATCTCAGGGTGTATATCAAACTTTTAACACTATATTTTCCTGCACCGTTTGCAATTAATAAAAATAGCCCTCCGCAAAGAGCCAGGTTGCGCATGAAATACAGAGCATGCAATCGTTTATATTCAAGTGCATCATCCCAAAAAGAGTACACTATCAATGTAAATGGTAGCCAGTAGATCAAGAGTAAAAACGCTCCGAATCGTGCATAATACCCAATTAGCACAAGGATGCCACCTACAAAAAGAATGGTAATGAGGACGTTGAGTAATGTTTCCTGCTGCCATACAATGCCGTAGGCCGTCATCGTGGCACTTGTCTTGCCGTAAAATACCATGGCATCAATGGCTTCATATATAAAGACAAAAGCGATCAGCACTCTGGCGAGCAATTCTGCGATATCCTTCATTTACTCTTGTTTTGATGATCAGGCATTGTGTGTGGGGTCTGGATTCGAAGGTAAAATTAAACTTAATCTGGCAAAGTTGTGAGGAAGGGATGATTCCTATGTTGCCGTTTGTGCTACTTGTGCATAAATTGCCTGAGCCACTCGTTGACCATCCATGGCAGCAGAAACGATGCCTCCGGCAAAACCTGCACCTTCTCCTGATGGAAACAGCCCGTATAGGTCGGGATGCATGAAAGTCTTTGTATCACGAGGGATTCTCACAGGAGCCGAAGTGCGGCTTTCCACCCCAATAATATTGGCTTCGTTAGTCATAAACCCTTTCATTTTTTTGTCTATCTCCACGATGCCCTGACGTAAACGCTGGTAAACAAAGCCTGGTAGCAATTGATGCAAAGGTGCAGAAAAAAGCCCTGGAATGTAGGAGGATGGATTGAGTGATGCTGACACAATTCCATCGACAAAGTCCTTTACTCTTTGAGCGGGAGCTCTCTGGCTTCCGTCGCCGGCTCGAAACATGGCGTGTTCTACATCCTGCTGGAATTTCAGGGCTGCGAATACACCCGTATATCCATGTGTGGCCAGTTCATCAAGTTCGATGGATGTGACAAAACCTGAGTTTGCAAACGGGCTGTCACGCCGGCTCAAAGACATACCATTGACTACTATTTCGCCAGGGCAGGTGGCAGCTGGGACCACCAGGCCACCCGGGCACATGCAGAACGAAAACACCCCTTTACCTTTCACCTGAGCCACGACACTGTAGCTGCTGGCCGGAAGATTATCTTCTCGATTTGGCTGGTGGTACTGCACTTTGTCAATAAATGACTGTGCATGCTCGATACGCAATCCCAGGGCAAAAGGCTTGGCTTCAATGTCGATTTCCTCTTGGTAGAGCATCGAATACACATCCCTGGCTGAATGACCTGTGGCCAGAACCACATAGGATGATTCCCAGAATTTTTGTGCAGTATGCACTCCGGTCACTCTTTTCTTGTCTGTCACAATACTGGTGACGTGGCTGTGAAAATGCACTTCGCCACCATGTTTTTCGATCGTTTGCCGGATATTCGCTATAATCTGGGGAAGTTTATTACTGCCGATGTGTGGATGGGCATCAGTCAGGATGGCAGGATCAGCCCCATGCTCCACCAGAGTATGAAGGACTTTTTCGATACTTCCCCGTTTATGAGATCGGGTGTAGAGTTTGCCGTCACTGTAGGTACCTGCTCCTCCCTCACCAAAACAATAGTTTGAATGGGGATTGACGATGCCAAACTGCTGAATTGCACGCAAATCTCTCCTTCTTTCCCGGACATCTTTACCTCGTTCCAACACGATGGGCTTGAGTCCTAGGCAGAGGCATTCCAGTGCCGCAAAATAACCAGCAGGACCGGCTCCCACGATGATGACGGTGGGGCATTTCGATGTATCCTTATAGAGGCTGGATACCAGCGGAGGATTGTGATAGGTGTGCAACGGATAAATCTCGTAGCGCAATACATAAAAGGGTCTTTTCCCCCGGGCATCAATAGACTTTCTGGTTAATACTGCATCGAATTGTTCAGGAAACTTTGTTTTTACCCTGGCTTGCAGTAAATTGTGTATGTGACTTTCATCTTGAATCTTGTCCGGAAATACCTGAATTTCAACTTGCTGGGTCATGCGCTTTGGGTTCGCAGATTGTCAATGAGACTGTAAAGATACGATTTTTAGGCCAGATAAAGATTGTCTTTCGGCATACACCCGCAAAACCTTTCTACGGCATCCAAAATCTTGTTCACTTACAAACAATCTGTCTGTTTCTTGGTTACAACATACATAAAACCCAGCCAAATGTACCAGGAGTCTCACGATCATTTGTCGTTGATAGAGGAATCGGCGAGCCAGTTTGCAAAACAGTCCATACTTCCTTTCGTCATGGAGTGGGACGAATCCCAGCATTTTCCGATCGATGTCATGCAGGCCATGGGCCAGCAGGGATTCATGGGTGTACTTGTCCCTGAAGAATACGGCGGTGCAGGATTAGGCTATCAGGAATATGTCAGCATCATTGTCGAGATTGCCAAAGTGTGTGGTTCTGTGGGCCTCAGCCTTGCGGCCCACAATAGCCTCTGTACGGGCCACATACTGGCCTTTGGAAATGAGGAACAAAAGAGAAAGTACCTTCCACTGTTAGCGTCAGGACAATGGATCGGTGCCTGGGGGTTGACGGAGGCAAATACGGGATCTGATGCTATGCGCATGCAATGTGTTGCTGTGCAGGATGGTGACGATTGGGTGATCAGTGGGACAAAAAA
>JAJTEZ010000127.1 GCA_021298335.1 Saprospiraceae bacterium
AGTGTCTTTACATGCTGCCGTAAACTCGGGTGAATCAGAATTGTGTATTTTAATGATTTGGGTGTAAGGCCCGAATTTACCTTTGCTGCCAGCCTCATCAAACTGGCACCAGTCGATGACTGTCCAGTGCCTGAATATTTTCAAACAGGCTCCATCTGCTGTAAAAAATGACTGATCTTCATAGGATGAAGAGACGTTGGCACAATCCTGAAACGTAAAGACAGGTCGGCCAGTTACAACTGGTGTGGTCTGTGAAGTTCTGCACCCCTGTCCTTCATAATGTGCGGGCCACTGAATATATTTTTCACTGAAAGGCATAGGGTTTTGCACGAAAATTCTCTGTGTACAAGAGTCTGACAAGCCCCTTGAGTCCGTCGCTTTAAACAATCGCTCTACGAAGCCAGTATAGCAAGTCAGGTTTTGACTGATACGTTCAGAGATCTGCACATGACAATTATCTGTTGCCAGTCCATCATATCCTACCCTGCCCTGATGAAAATCGTTTTGGATAACCACAGGAGAAACCAGTGATGGATCATTCACCACTTTCCCATAGGCCTGAATTGAAGAAGGCGACAGGTTGTCAGAGCAAGAAACTGATAGGTTTGGCGGACAGGTGATTGTTGGGGCGAGTTTATCATCGACACGAATTGCTACCATACAACTGTTGAGGTTGCCATGTATATCTGTGACTTGCAGTTCAGCCATGACATTGGCATTGATCTCTTCGCAACAAAATTCAATCCATGTTGAGGTCTTGTCAGAAAGGTGGCAATTGCCATTTTGCTTACGGACAGAGAAACTTCCAATGCCGCAATTGTCAGTGCTACCGTCGTCCAGTGAAGCTGCATTCAACCGACCTTTCCCGGCGTTATCCAAAGATACAACCAATGACTGATGACAAACTGCAGAGGGAGCTATATGGTCTTCGACTCTAAGAACTGAGCTACATGTTGATATATTCTGGCAAGCATCGGTTGCATGATAGTACAGGATGTACTCACCAACCGGCAAATCGCTGATAAAGGACTGATTGCCAATTTTGGAAATGTTTGCGGATACCGGCAGTAAATTTGCTGCGTCTGCGACTGAGTATTCAATGCGAACAGTTGAGCAATCAAACAGCTGGTTTGGGAGTGGAATTTCAGACTCAATCAGCATGCATTCATAAGGTTTGGTCATCATACGAATGGTATCTGCACATTGGATGACCGGGGGGCGGCTATCCCTGACTTCGATGGTCTGAAGCCGGGTGATTCCTTCTGACGAGCACCAGTCTATGACAAACCAGGATCTGGCAACTTTAAAGCCATTGCCGCACATCTGAAAGCGAACATCCTGATAGTTGTACTGCAAATGTCCGCAATACCCGATGGTGGGAAAGCCTGTAGTATCAGGAGATGGATGCCCATTGGGCAGGACAGGAAAGGTATCCAAACATTGGAAAGCAGGTAGATTCTGGCCATCGAAGTTGCCAGGAAATTGTACTTTTGGCATTGAAAGCCTTTGCACTGTGATCTGTTGAACGCAGGTAGCCCGATTTCCTCTCCCATCTGTGGCCACCCATTGTCGACGGATGGTTTTCTCTTCATTTTTCAGGCAATTTGCTGCAATAACTTCGTCTTTATATTCAAGTACAACCTGACTGCAATAGTCCCACTGACTGATCAGAAATTTGCCCTGAATGACCGTATCTATGATGGCTCTTTTAGGGATTGGCAAACCGACGCTATCTGGTGTGGAAGATCGGTCACAGGAGATAGTATCATTTCGGCAAACAAAAACGGGGGGATAATAGTCATCAACCTTAAACCTGCCAAAACAGTGGTTGGTTGTACACTGATGGCCCAGCCGGTAGGAAACTTCTGTATTGACATGCTGGTTTGTCAGTATGTTTCCGGGGATTTGCACCCCATTTTTATCAAAGAGTGTGATTTGATAAAAATCGAAGGGCTGTGCAGGGTTCGGATGCAACATGGTGACATCTACTTTCTGCCGACAAAATTCATCAAGTGAAATAGTGAAATTACTGTTACAAAACATCGGAGGGGGGGCCTGGAATGAAATTCGGACCTCATCTGTGGCCCTTTCCTGTGGATTCAGTACAGGCACATCAGACATCAGCATAAGACGATACGTCCCCAATGCCTTGTCGGCAGTTCCCGGGACGTAAGTGATATTGCCTTGACGGGCAACACTAAACCTCACTGTGAGAAGATTGCCGGGTTGAAACCTACCATCGCCGAATGTAAACCAATCACCATCTTCAACTTCACCGGTAATGGAGGCCTGCAAATCTGCAAGTACCAGGTTTTGGTATTGGCACAGCACTTTGTCAGCACCTGCATTGACCTGGATACCTGAGGGCGGAAGCCAGGAATTCTGCTGGATGGCCACCGCAAAAGCGGCTCCGATCCAAAGAGCTATGATCGCGAGAATACTACTGGTTTTCACTGAGAATCCATTTTTGCAATGAAGATTAACATATTACAAAATATCATAATACAAAAAACGTACCAAAAAGGGGTAATTGTATCAATTTCTGAAATCTACCTGTTTGGGGATGTCTTTGAGGCGAAAACCTACAGAAGCTAAAAAAACATACACCAAAAGAGTTTCTGTTTTAATTTTGTCTGTTTTAATGGCACTCACCTGTGAATCGTAACACTTTTGACTTTCTTCCCGATGTAAGTATTCCCAGTCCTATCCAGGAAGTCGAACACCCACTGCTCCATCGATATGGTGTTGCATTGTATATTAAGCGGGACGACCTGATTCATGAGGTGGTATCTGGAAATAAGTACCGAAAATTAAAATATAACCTGATTGATGCTCATACGAGGCAAGTGGGAAGCCTAGCTACATTTGGGGGGCCATTTTCAAATCATTTGTATGCTTTTGCAGCTGCCTGCCGCCTAATGGAGATTGCCTGCACAGGCTTTGTCAGAGGTGACATTGACCCCTGCAACCCTACCCTAAAGTTTTGCCTGGAGCAAGGCATGACCCTGATCCCAGTTCCCCGCCAGGAGTACCGGCAAAAAGAAAACAGCCCATTTGTCAGACAAATTTTGAATCAAATGCAGAGTGCCGAACTGATACCGGAAGGAGGCACCAATGCACTGGCGATGAAAGGGGCAGGTGAAATTTTAGAAGAGATCAGAGAGCAGATGCAAAATTCACCGGATTCCCTCGTACTTTCAGCGGGCACAGGGGGCACAGCTGCCGGACATTGATCGTTTTTTCTGCACTAAAAAGCACTCACCTCCATGGAGAAATTCTTCAACTGGCAAGACCAGTTGGTAACTCAGAATCCCTGAGTGTCCATGATGAATATCACTTTGGCGGATATGGCAAAATGCATGCCCAATTGTCTGCGTTCATAGATGAATTTGAAGGCTCTACCGGCATTCCCCTTGATCCTGTATATACCGGAAAAGCCATGTTTGGGCTCTTTGAAGAGATAAAGCGCGGAAATTTCCGTTTCGGTAGTCGGATTCTTTTCCTGCATACCGGAGGACTTCAGGGAAAAAAAGGCTTAGAATACCTCCGTCAGAATAAAAAGACGATGTATCTTGGACAATCAACACAACAATAACGCTCATGAAGTTTCGATTCAATATTTTTTTGCTTGTCTTTATTTCATTATTGCTCAGGCAAACTGAGGTGCAAGGCCAGCAAAAACTGACAGTACGGATTTCAATTCCGGATTCGCTGTCTAAAGAAATCCGTGATGGCAGAATGATCCTGATGCTGTCCACCAAACCTTCGCCAGAACCTAGGTTCAGCATCACCGACGGACCGGATACGCAACTGGCTTTCGGGAAAGATGTGGAAGATTGGAAAAAGGGGACAGCCATTTTGTTTACAGGCAGTGAAGTCGGATATCCTCTGAGCAGCTTAACCGAGGTACCCGCTGGCGAGTACTATTTGCAGGCATTATTCCACAAATACGAGAGGTGTACGCTTGCAACGGGACACAAGGTGATCGTTCCGATGGATCGCGGTGAAGGGCAGCAATGGAACCAGGCTCCCGGCAACATCTTTAGCACGCCGGTCAAAATAAAAATTACCGGTAAGCAAAGCGAACGTTTTGAGGTCACATTGCAAAACCGAATTACAGCGATCGCTCCTCCGAAAGATACTGATTGGATCAAACACATTTCAATCAAAAGTAAGCTGCTTTCTGACTTTTGGGGCCGTGACATGTACCTCGGAGCGCATGTTCTCCTGCCTAAAGACTGGGCAAAGCACCCTGACGTACGCTATCCGCTCGCTATTTACCACGGTCATTTCCCCCATGATTTCGATGGCTTCCGAACCACGCCGGCTGATACCACGATTCCTTGTGTCTACAGTGAACGCTTTAAGCTGGATTGTTACAACCACATTCAGGAAAATGAATCCTATGACTTTTATAAACTCTGGTCAGGCCCTGATTTTCCGAGAGTGATTGCGGTGGAAATCCAGCACCCCACCCCTTATTATGACGACTCCTATGCAGTGAATTCCGCTGCCCAGGGCCCCTGGGGAGATGCGATCACTTACGAACTGATTCCTTACATTGAAAAGGAGTTCAGGGGCATTGGACAAGGATGGGCGAGATTTATGTATGGCGGTTCTACAGGGGGCTGGGAATCGTTGGCAGCCCAGGTGTTTTATCCTGACGAATACAATGGTTGTTTTGCAGCTTGTCCTGACCCGATAGATTTCAGGGCATTTACTGTAGTCAATATTTACGAAGACGAAAATGCTTATGTCCTTCCAAGTGCATTCAAGAAAACAGAAAGGCCAGGTATGCGAAACTACCTCGGTCATGTGAGCTGCACTCTGAAGGAGGTGTGCCAAAGAGAAGTGGTATTGGGGGAAAAATGCCGCTCCGGTCAGCAATGGGATATCTGGGAGGCGACTTATTCTCCCATGAATGAAGAAGGCTACCCTAAGAGAATCTGGGACAGAACCACAGGAAAGATTGACAGGAAAGTGGCGGAATACTGGAGAGAAAACTATGATCTATCCTATATCATGCACCGAGACTGGACCGTGTTGGGGCCAAAACTCCGGGGCAAAATCAGAATTTACTGTGGAGACATGGATAATTATTATCTAAATAATGCTGTGTATCTGACGGAAGAACGTCTGGAAGCCACTAAAACCCCATATTATGATGGAGAAGTAGACTATGGCGACCGGGCAGAACATTGCTGGAATGGAGACCACACTCAGCCAAACGCCATCTCTCGTTTGAGGTATCACAGAATGTTTATTCCCAAATGGACCAAAGAGCTGGTAAAAACTGCTCCTGCAGGCGCTGATCTCACCAGCTGGAGATACTGAAATGGAGTATCAAGATTTACTTTCGAACCCTATTTTTCAGAAATCAAGAAAAGTAGTTCTTTTTTGCAATCAGACGGCCTATGACCACCAGGCGAAACAATATCTCTTTGATCTTTTGCTGGAACAACACAGATTGATTCGACTGCTGTTGCCTGAGCATGGGTTGTTTTCCGAACTGCAGGACCAGGATTCAGTAGAAAACGCAAGCTACAAAGGTGTAACTTGCTCTTCCCTGTATAACAAGAAGGCGGGTGTGACTGGTCCGCAAAAGTATATGGTGGAAGGTGCCGATGCACTTGTCATTGATATTCAGGATGCAGGGGTGCGTTTTTTTACTTACACTACGCACATGTTTGAGTTGTTACAATTTGTAGGAGCAAATTTTCCCGACCTACAGGTCTTTATTCTGGATAGGCCAAATCCGGCGGGTAAGAAAGTGGAAGGTACAATCCTTCCTGAAAAATACAACTCATTCCTGGGTTATCCTGGCATGATTCACAGGCATGGTATGAGTATCGGGGAATTATGTCGGTGGCGGCTTTCTAAGGAGCAACTAAACATGAATATTTCGTTCATTCCCGTGCCGGCATTGCATTCCAATCACCAATACATTTCGCCCTCGCCAAACTTGCCTGTGCGGGAGTCACTTGCTGTTTACAGTGGACAGTGCTTTTGGGAAGCGACGACATTCAGTGAAGGAAGAGGTACAACCCGCCCTTTTTCGTTGTTTGGACATCCGGAATTGCGCTTGGAAACTGCGGAACTTATTGCGGGTGCATACAACAAAAATTTTGGTGAAAATTCTTACCTCAGGCCGTCGAAATTCATTCCAGTCTTTCATAAACATGCGCATCAGATTTGCACAGGGTGGCAGCTGCACGTTGAAGATCCGGCTAATTTTCATTCGATCTGGAGTACCCTTTGGATCATGAGGGAAGTAGCAAAACATTGGAAGGGCGAGTTTTGGAGAGAAGGCTCTTATGAATTCGATTCGACATGCACTGCGGCACAACTACTTTTGGGTGATGATGATCTCATTGATTTTGTCAATGCGCGGATCTCTGAAAAAGATGTCATGGCGAAACTGACTAATGAGGAGAATTCCTGGATTGAAATGAATGCTGACAATTAAATTTTATTCTTTTCATCCATTTGAACAACAAAGTGATCGGGAAACGTATTTACAAGTCCATGATCACTTTCTTTTGAGCTAAAGAATATGGAACTTCTCACCATGCCTGTTTGCCGGAAGCGCGTTCATTTCTCTGCGACATTGCATGAGGATTTCGCAATCCGATTGGTGGAAACCATTGACGAAGTAGAAAGCGACTGGTCTATGGTCTCTGACTCCCATGATATTTTTTACAGCGCGGCTTTCCTGCGTTCGGTGGAAAGAGCAGCTCCCTCTGGTATCAAGCCTTACTATTGTGTGGTCACTCACAAAAATGTGCCCATAGGCATTATCTATCTGCAATCCAAAGCGGTCAGACTGGAAGAAAACCTGAAGTTTCAACCTCACAGCAAATATTCATTTACCGGCTTTCTCAAAAAATGGGTCACCAGTCGCATCCATTTCCATACCATCATTTGCGGCAATTTGATGCTTACTGGAAGATATGGCTTTTATTTTCCGGGCGCCATGGAAAAAGACGAACAATTCCGCCTTGTCGCTGAGGCATGCCGGCAGTTGCGAGCGTATCTGACACCTTCAGGTATTGGGCCCGGACTTGTGCTGATCAAAGATTTTTTTTCAAATGAAGCACCTTTGGCAGAAGACAAAGCCTTTGGATTTACCAGGTTTTCGGTTCAGCCCAAGATGATATTGCACATTCGACCCGAATGGAATACTCTGGAGGATTATATAAGCAGCTTGAAGTCTAAGTACAGGGTTAGGTTCAAAAAGGCAAAAAAGAAACTTGCTGATATCCGGAAAAGAACCCTGTCCGCTGAAGAAATTAGTTTTCACCGGGATGAAATTCACCGACTTTACCGGCATGTGGCTGACCAGGCAGAGTTTAACGCCTTTTATCTGAATCCAAAATATTTTGAAACATTAAAGGAGGCTTTGGGTGATGCTATGACATTCACCACTTACTGGAAAGAAGGCAAGCTGGTCGCCTTTTTTACGAGCATTGTCAATTATGAAGTACTTGACGCACATTTTTTGGGTTATGATCCTTCGGAAAATCAGGAATGCCAGATTTATTTGAACATGTTGTATGATCTGATTCAGGAGGGAATTGAAAAAAAACTAGAAATCGTAGACATGTCGCGGACGGCGATTGAAATCAAATCGACTGTAGGAGCTGTTCCACACGACATGTATTTGTATCTCAGGCACGACCACGCTTTGTTGAATAAAGCTACGAATGCCATTTTAAGTTTTGTCAAACCAAAGAACGACTTTACGATACGCAATCCTTTCAGAGAGGCAGGTGATGAATAGTTCGAGACCGGCACGGCCTAACTGAACGTTGGTTTCAATGAGCTTATCTTCCTGTAAAATTGGGTACACGCTTTTCTAAAAACGCCCCGGTACCTTCCCTGTAGTCCTCACTTTGTCCTGCCGTTGTCTGTAGTTTATCTTCGAGGGCCAGCTGCTGCTCCAGGTTATTGGTCATAGACTGATTCAGAGCCTGCTTTGTCAATGACAATCCAAAAGTAGGCATTGCAGCCATCTTTTCAGCCAGTGCAGCAACTTCCGTGGAGAACTGGCCATCTTCAAAGACTTTGTATATCATGCCCATTTGCAATGCTTCGGAAGCGGAAATTTTATCTCCTGTCATCATCAGGGCGGAAGCTCTTTGAAAACCGATCAGGCGAGGCAGCAAGAAGGTTCCTCCACTGTCCGGAATCAATCCAATTTTACTAAAAGCCTGGATAAACGAGGCTGAAGCAGTACAAACAACGAGGTCACAGGCAAGGGCAATATTGGCACCGGCACCTGCAGCGACTCCATTGACAGCGGCAATGACCGGCTTAGAGAGGTTTCTGATCAACAGGATAATGGGATTGTAGTGTTGGCTGACAATTTCGGACAAAGGTGGTCCATTGGGGTCTGTTGCCTCCTGCAAATCCTGACCCGCACAAAACGCCTTTCCTGACCCTCTGAGTACTACACAACGGATCTCCTCATCCCTATCAGCTTCGCGAAGCATTTGCTGACATTCCAAAGCCATTTCCCTGATAAAACTGTTGAATTTATCTGGTCTGTTGAATGTGATGTATAATACAGCATCGCGTTTTTCAGTAAGGAGATATTGCATAATATTTTGAAATTTAGTGGCATTTAAAATAATCAAAAGGCTCAAGACAATCTTTACAAGAAAAAAGGGATTTACAGGCCGTGGAACCAAACCTGCTGATCATCTCCGTATTTTCGGATCCACACCTGGGACAGGGCACCAACGGCTTTTTCCCACTTAGAAAAGAGGCATCTGTCGTTTTCTCTACAGGCGGCACAATCCCGTACTTGAGCAACTTATTCCTCCCGGACTCTGTAATCCAGTCAGTCGTCCAGGTTGGTTCAAGCAAGGAGATCACGTCAACATGAGCAATGCCTTTTTCCTGAAGTACAGCCCGTATCTGGACATTGATCATGTCCATAGCAGGGCATCCGCTATAGGTAGGTGTGAGATAGACAATCACATTTCCTGCTGCATCCACGACAATATCACGCAAAATCCCCAATTCTTCGATACTGATGACGGGAATTTCAGGATCTGGCACGTCACTTAGCCATTCGAACACCTGAGCTTTAGTTAAATTCGGAATCATAGCAGTGTATGTCTGTAAAAATGTAAAAACAACCTGGCCCAAAAGGTCCCCAATAAAATGCCTAAGATAGCGCCACCCAATACATCGCCTGGAAAATGAACCCCTACGTATATCTGTGCAAAGCCCACAGACGCTGCCCATGGAAACAAGAAATATTTGATCCTTGTCCACATTCCACCCAATGTCAGTACCAGAAAAGTAGCTATGGCAAAATGGTTTGAGGCATGTGAAGATGTAAAGCTGTAACCTGAACCACATGGCACACGTTCAATTACTTTAACATCAGTATCATTACAAGGGCGTAATCTCTGAAAATACTGTTTTACAGGTCTGGAACTAATAGAATCAGAGGTAGAAACTGTCAATAATGTAAATAACAACAACCAATATCCCTTTTTTCCAAAATTGAGCAGGACAAAGCCAATATAAAACACGTAGAGTGGTACCCAGAAGAACGGCTGCCTAATTAAAGGCATGAGCATATCCAGAAAAGGATTTGACCACCCCGTATTGATCATTTCAAAAAGTGACGAGTCCAGCGCACTGCCCCACATATCAAGAATTTATATGAGTGCAAAGATAGCCATTTTTAAAAAGGAGAAGTGACGGAAAAAAAAGGTCCAGGCGGGGAGCCATGGACCTGTCATAAATAAACCAAACTCAATAAAAGAAGATATAAAATAAAGACGAAAATCCAATGTATTGGCCCGTTTTAAAAGGCTCTGTACCGGAATCACTCCCGGTCATAAATTGTATGGTATCTTATCGTCTCAGGTTGTACAAAATCACCGTCCTTCAAGAGAGTTTGGTCTGGCTGGCAGGTGACTTTTTGTCAAATCACCTGCCAGCCAGTTTTTTAATCTACATTATTATATAAAAAAGAATTGTTAGATAGAAACAAATTCTGGTCATCATCCATTTGAATGGAATAAGACGATCCTGATCG
This sequence comes from Saprospiraceae bacterium, assembly GCA_021298335.1. Classification (GTDB taxonomy): domain Bacteria; phylum Bacteroidota; class Bacteroidia; order Chitinophagales; family Saprospiraceae; genus OLB9. Next base: position 10,058 of record JAJTEZ010000127.1, read on the forward strand.
TGCACTTGACTTTGCTGTATCGTCCAGATTAATGTTCCGTCTGGCATAGGCTGGAGTAGCTTCGTATCCCCAACTTCCAGATCGAAGACAAACTGCCTGTCATTGTCAAGATCTTTAATTGAAATAGCATCGTCGGAAGAAATGATGGAGATTGTATCCGGTTCCAGAGGTACCATGATCGTTTCAACTGTTTTTTCTGACTTCCGAGCAGTGCCCTCAGTAAATCCGGTAGCGATCAGTGTGACCTGCAGTTTGTCGCCCAGCGTTTCGTCCTTACAATTGCCCCAGATCAAATCTGTGCCGTGACCAGCCTCTTCCTGCAGATGTTCGGTTATTTCAGTGATTTCAGCCATCGTCACTTCTCGGGTTCCCGAAGTGATGTTTAACAGAATGTGTTGAGCACCCCGAATATCGTTGTCTTCAAGAAGCGGAGAGTTGAGTGCGGCCAATATTGCCTTTCGGGCTCTGTCGTCCCCCTCTGCAGTTCCGGCACCCATAATGGCTACTCCACTGTTTCTCATCACAGTATTAACGTCTTCAAAATCAACGTTAATGAGCCCTGGAATCGTGATGATTTCAGCAATTCCCTTGGCAGCGGTAGACAAAATATTGTCAGCCTGCCCGAAAGCTTCGGATAAGCCAAGATTACCGTAAATCATTTTCATTTTATCATTGCTGATAACGAGAATCGCATCCACATTTTTCTTCATTTGCTCAAGCCCCTCCAAAGACTGTCTCTGGCGTTTTAAGCCCTCAAACTGGAAGGGAAGAGTGACGATGCCTACAGTTAGTATTTCCATTTCCTTGGCAGCCTTTGCGATGATTGGAGCAGCTCCTGTACCGGTTCCTCCTCCCATACCCGCAGTAATAAAGAGCATTTTTGTTCCGTCATCAAGCCAGGAGCGGATTTCTTCAATAGATTCAATGCAACTCTGCTTTCCTACATCCGGGGTATTTCCGGCACCGAGACCATTTGTCAGTTTAGAACCAAGAGCAATTTTTACAGGTACCGGATTGCTTTCAAGTGCTTGCGCGTCCGTGTTGCAGATGGCAAAATCAACCCCGGTAATGCCCTGTCTGTACATGTGTCCCACAGCATTTCCTCCGCCGCCTCCGACACCTATCACTTTAATAATTGATGGAGTATTTTTAGGTAAATTAAATTTCATGATATAACGTTTGAGGGTGAAGCAATTAGATGTTTGAATCAGGGATCGTTTCAAAAAAATCTTTCGTGATTTTCACGATTTTATCCAGAAAGTTGCCAGTACCTCCTACAACTTCTGTATCGTCTTCGATCTCTTCAGGTTCTTCGATGGTACCAGGTTTTTTATCAGTCGTCGACTCGATCTTACTCACAGGTTGCTGAACAGGCACTGGACGCGCATCAGGATCCTGCAATTTGTCAGCATGATGGTCAATGGTATATTTCAACAAGCCTACAGCCGTAGAAAAAATCGGACTGGCAAGCTGGCTGGAATAGCCGTGCGCCAGGTGCTCGATCGGTTGCCCTACCCTTGTAGACATACCCGTGTGATATTCAGCAAGCAAATTGATGTGGCGCAACAATGAACCACCTCCTGTCAATACCAGGCCGGCAAATAATTTGTTCTCATACCCTGACCTTCGGATTTCCCAGACAACATAATCAAAAATTTCCTCGACCCGTGCCTGAATGATCCTGGCCAGATTTTTTTCAGAAATCTCCTTATGATCCCTGCCCCGGAACCCGGGAATAGTGATAATTCGATTGTCAACGATTTCATCAGCCAGAGCTGATCCAAACTTTACTTTCAACTTCTCAGCCTGGTCGCTCATCACAGTGCATCCCTCGCGGATATCTCGCGTAATCACATTCCCACCAAATGGTATGACACAGGTATGCCGGATGATATTGTCCTTAAAGATCGTAATATCGGTGGTTCCTCCCCCTATATCTATCAATGCCACTCCAGCTTCTTTTTCTTCATCACTCAATACTGAAGCTGCAGAGGCAATTGGTTCCAGTGTGACATTTACCACATTCAATCCAGCCTTTTCGACACATCGGATAATGTTTCTGCTAGCAGTGATCTGACCGGTAATGATGTGAAAATTGGCTTCCAGTCGTACTCCGGACATACCAATAGGATCTATGATTTCCTGTTCATCATCCACAGTAAATTCCTGAGGTACAATATGAAGGATGGTATCTCCTGGAGGAAGTACCAACTTATGCATGTCCTTGATCAGCTTATCGATATCCGCTTGATTAATTTCCGTATTAGATTCGTGGCGTACCAGGAGTCCATGGTGATGCAGACTTTTGATATGCTGTCCTGCGATTCCTACATGCGTG
>JAJTEZ010000128.1 GCA_021298335.1 Saprospiraceae bacterium
ATTCTCAATGTGCTGTATCACGTTTAGTGTTTCGGGAGTCATGAGTGTATAAGAAGGGGATGAACACATCATCAATGCATGAAGAGTCAGTGCCTCTTCTTCTGTCATCTTGACAAATGCCTGTAAATTTCCTTCCCTGAGAGCCTGAAGCATGGCTGTCAGTCGTTCCTGAGCCTGATTATACCTTGCAGATGCATAGACATTGTTTTCCATCAACTGGTGCCCGGCAGATGAGGAAACACTTTTTTCCCGGTCGCTGACAATCAGGATGTCATCATGGTAATTTCTGAATACCGGATGAAGTTCGTCGCCCAAACCAATTGCATACATGTCTGAGGAAGATGGAACGGACTCATGCGTGCCCCACAAAGCCAGAAGGGCATAGGTTGAGCGACAGGCACTTCCACTGCCGAGTCTTGAAATCAGGGAGGCTCTTTTCAAAAAACTTTCATGATCGGTCTCAGCATTGCGAAGTTTTGCATCGAGTTCGCAGAGGCACAGTGCTAGTGCAGACATTCCGGATGCTGAAGAAGCGATACCACTGCTATGAGGAAAAGTATTGGAGGTATCGATTCTGATGGAATGTTCCTTCAGCCAGGGGAAAAACAGCATGGAAAGTTCCTGGAAGTAATTTTTTGTTCTATTTTCAAAACCCTGATGTCTTTGTCCTTCAAAATAAAGACTGAGTTCAATTTCCTCGGTATGTTGTATTGGAGTGAGTTGAACACTGGTCTGAGTTCGGGCTTCAGATAATGTAAAACTGATGGAGGCGTTGCGGGGCAGTTGCCTGCCGTGCTTTCCCCAGTATTTGATGAGTGCAATATTTGAAGGACTTTGCCATGCGGCAGTCAGCTGATCATTTTTCTTTTCGGGTAAACTTGACATATTTCAGGCTGGTTTCATTTTCGATTCTGTAAGATACATCAAAATCCTGCAATACTGCATCCAGCAAAGTATACCTTCCCTTGACATATCCCTCTTTCAGGTCGTAACTATATAATTTTGAAAAGGCATTCCAGTAAAAAGCCTTAAATCCACCTTTGAGGTCTTTAATCATGTGATAAATTGGCTGTCCGGTTTCCTTTTCGATCATTTTGATCAGGATTTTGCCCTGCAATTTTGTCAGATTGACCAATGGCTGTTCAAATTCTGCGGTGAGTTGTTTTTCAAGTTCCGTAATTTTTTTCTTTTTTTCTCTGTTTGACATGTGCTGCGATGCGTATTCCAGTTCGCGAAAGATGCGGATGGCTTCTTTGGCATATGGATATACCTTGGCAGCATAATTGCGGATTCTCAGGTATTTTTTATACTCATCATCGCTGGCAAATTTGCGTACAGAAGTAATGCTGATATCATCCAGGTCGACCAGAATAAGGGTATCTCCGGTCTCTGTAATCAGGGCAGGATACACACGCCCGTCGATCTGCAACTGTGTTTTTACACCTTCCCCTTCAGGCATCCTTGCCTGACCTGCCAGGACATTGGTAATCATGACAGCAAGTATTCCACCAATATATCGATTCATATTCACTCGTTTATTCCCTGCTAACGCAAAGGTATCACAATAAGTTATATCGTTTGAAATTCTTTAACACATTGTCTTTGAGACGGGTAATCAGGTTTGTTCCGTCTGGTGGTGGATCATTTCCTGCCACAATCCGGGCGTATTGGCACTGACGAGTTTTTGCGGAAAAGGGCATGGATGCTTTGTCACAGACTTCTCTGTCAGGAAAACCTGCAATGATCGTTCCCCCTGCTGATAAGCCACATTGAGTTCTTCCAGCATTTCCTTTTCCCAGATAGCGGGCATGGGTTCGTACTTCTCTGCCTCGGTGTTGTAGAACACTGTGCATCCTGCATTTCTGGTGTGAAGTCGAAACAGCGCTTCCAGTTCGGCTTCGCCCACCAGTGGTGTATCTACTGCGACGACCAGTAAGTCGTCATTGGTGCTGCGATAACAGGAAATAAGTCCTCCTGCTGGTCCTTGATTTTCAAAGAGGTCAGTGACCACAATAAATGGCGAATTTTCAGGTAGATGCTGGCTATGATTCACTGACAACAGGACAGAATCGCACATGTCTTTCAGCAAAGCGAAAAAGTGCTGATACAAGGGCTGGCCTGCCCAATGGAGCATGGATTTATCGCTGCCCATGCGTGTACTTCTGCCTCCCATCATCACAACTCCTGTCATGCTGTACAGATACGATGTGGATGAGTGTAAATATTGCAACCGGTTTTTTTGAGGAAGCCTAGCAGGGTCATTGTATTGGCCTGAGCAAGCTCTACGGCAAGTGTTGAGGGGGCTCCTACTGCCGCAACCAGCGGGATTCCGGCCATAGATGCTTTTTGCAACAATTCGAAACTTGCTCTGCCGCTCAGCAGGAGAATGTGATCATACAACGGTACTCTTCCTGCCATCAGGGCGTGTCCGATCAGTTTGTCCAGTGCATTGTGGCGACCTACGTCCTCACTATGATACAGATAATTTCCCTCGTGATCAAACAGCGCTGAAGCATGGAGTCCACCGGTCAGTTCAAACGTCTTTTGTACTGTCAACAACTGATCCTGGAGGCCATACAAAACATCCGGTGGTACCTGAAAATCTCCCACCGGAGGAATATATTTTGAAGTGGCTGCAATCTGATCTACGGAAGATTTTCCGCAGACACCACAACTTGAGGTGGCATAAAAGTTTCGTTCTATGCCGACAGTGGAAAGTGAATGACCGGATGATGAAACTACATTCACGGTGTTTGGATCTTTTTGCACCACGTCATCGACCTGGTCCATGTGTTCGATCATTCCTTCGGTAAAAAGAAATCCAATAGCCAATGCCTTGTCGTCGCCGGGTGTCCTCATAGTGATGCTGAGTGGTCTGCCATTGACTTCCAACTGAAGGGGTTCTTCCACTGCGAGATAATCCGGTGTCGTTTCGATCTGATTTTGGCGAATACGCACGAGTGTATGCTGTCTGTGTGAAAGTGCCATAGCCTAGCATTGGTGGTTTGCCTCGTCGGCTTGTGGGTGTGGAAAAAGATCAGTTTCATCTTCCTGGGGGCGTGGCTTCAGGCACTGAAAATCCTTTTCTACCAGGATGTATAGTCCGTTGCTTTCTCTACTATCCAGTCCGATTCTTTCATCTTCGTCCCAGCCTGCGACCCAAGGACGGGGGACATAGACGTTGATGGTTGAATGTTGGACTTCCGCTGTGATTTTGTCTGCGTCATGGATGGCGAGTTGATACAGAAACTCTCCCTGCGGAAATTGACATGCCGAACGCACGATGCCATCACGAACCAGGTCACGCACTTCCGTCTGCGAAAGTCTGAGGCGGAGTGAGTCGCCATTGATTCTTATCTTCATTGTTCAATATTTAACATATAACCATGGCGAAGATAGAAAAAAGAGATGATCTGAGCGCACAAGGCCACTGAGATCATCCCTTGAAAAATGCATACCTGTAAGCCGGATTCTGTAACGAACTTACGTCCGCCCCTTGTCATTTATCTACGCTGCCTACCCCTCCGGGCGAGCCCTCAGGCTACGAAACCGGGTAAATCTCCTCCGAAGAAGCCCGGATATACATGGCATTTCAACCCGCAAGGTTTATCCTGCCCCTGCATTGCTACAAGGCCACGTGGGCTCTTACCCCACATTTTCACCCTTACCATACCTGAGTATGGCGGTTCTTTTCTGTGACACTACTCTGTACCCTGCCGTCACATGGAAACCCATGTCCGACAGAATCCCACCCGTTAGGTGGTGCGGTACCCTACGTTGTCCGGACTTTCCTCTTCCAACTGATTGGAAGCGACAAGGCGGTATGCCCGACAAAGATACTGGAATCTGAGCAGGTTATCAACCAGAGGCTGCTTCCCGGGTAAATTTGATTTTATATGCAATTTTTTTGTTATGTTTAATTGTGTTATCTTGCATCGCCCAATGAATAGTAAAACGACACAATCCAGACTTTTGTACGGTTCCGGCATTGCCTTTATGCTGGCCCTTTGTTGTTTTTTGCCTGCCAGATTCACTGCGGACCAACGTTCCACCTTTGATGCGCTGCATCAAACACTGCAAAGATATCTCTTAGCTGATAAAGCTGAAATTCGACATTATTTTCGTTTACTCCAGCAAGGCAACACTGCCTCAAAAGAAAGTTTGGAGGCAGTACAAACACATCTGCACCAATCCCCGTACTTTATTGAAGTCTGGCAAAATGATTCTTTGGTCTTCTGGAATGACAGAACTATTTCGGAGGATGCTATGCATAACAGAGTCATTGCGCAGGAAACCGAAGGACAATTCACCTCCAAAATCAGTTGGGCCGGACTGGCCGGCAACCCCCATTTAAGCCGCTTTTCGCATGTTTCTGTAGCGGCACCTACTGATAGTCTATCTCACAAAATTATGCTGGAGCAATGGCCGCTTCATATCGTGGCAGGTCCTTCTCCCTGGGTCGAGTTTTTCCGAACTGCCACCTGGCTTAGTCTTTTTGCGGGTTTTTTCCTGTTCAGCATCTGGTTGTTTTTTCAATGGGTTGAAAAACCCGGATTGCCAACAGTGTTTAAAACTCTCCTTGCTATTGCCGGAATCAAGACTGCGTTTTACTTACCGGTAGTCACACAATGGTGGTCTGGCTTTTTTATGGTGGACGCCACCTTTACTGATGCGATCTTTACACCCAGCCTGACGCATTTTATGATACACCTTTGGGTGGGTGGCTGTTTCTTATTTTATCTGGCCAGAAGGCCTGAACTGTTGAGGTGCGCCATGGCGAAGGTGGGTGTGAGGAATATTGCGGTGTTTACCGGGTTTTTTACGCTGATTATTTTTGGAAACGCCCTCCATCTCATCAGGTCGTTTGTGATGTTTCCAGGTATACAGTTAGAGAGCGAAACATTGATGCAGTTCAAAATTGTCAGTTTTGTATTTGTGGTGCTGATGAGCATTTTCATGATCCTTCTCTTTCAGAGTACGCACCTGTTGCAAGAGTTACTGACGAGAGCAAATGAAACATTCTCCCGGCGCCTGGTCTGGCAAAGTTTCGGATGGCTTGGAGCTACGTTAATTTTATATCTATCAGGCATGCCTTTTCAGTCAATTTGGATGCTGCTGATGTTTGTGGCCGCCTATTCCCTGATGCTGGATGCGTACTGCGAGAATAAGGAAAAAAAAGTGACTTATCTGATCTGGTGGCTGATGCTGTTTTCCGGATTTGAAGCGACCGGAATTTTTTATTACAGTCTACAGAAAGATATTGCTAGCCGGAAGGAATTTCCCCACCGTCTGGCAGTTGCTACCGACCCGGAAATCATCCGGGAAATGAAGGACTGGCAGGATCGCATGTCGGAAAGGGAGGTCTTTACCACAATTTCAAACCTGGACCCTGCCACCCGGCTCGACCGGGAAGATTTGTTTGAATTTGTCTTTGGCCGGCCTTCCGAAAATGGGCAAGTTGCCGCTACCTACCTGGAATTGTTCGACCAAAGGACCGGAACTACCTTGTTTCATCATCATTTTGCTGACTATTATAAAATTAAACAATCCGTCGACCAGGCCATTCCTGTTTCGGAAAATCTATACCACAATCCTTTTGAAGACACCTATTACCTGCGATTTGAAATTCTCAAAGAGGGGAGAAAAGATGGTGATCTGACTTCTTCGGGAAGTGATTCCTGGTTTTTATATGTGATCCGCGAAGGGAAATTCATCAATGAAATCAAGAAAAATAAGTTGCAACCGCATTCCTTTGGCTATGCCTGTTTTAATCGCGGTCAGTTGATTTTTCGGGAAGAAAACAACGAAATGTCCCCCGACGCGGCCTTGCTGGCATCGATAGACAGCACCAGTGTGAGGCAGGGATTTTCGTTTGTTGTCACGAAGTTGAACCCTCAGTATCAAGTGATTTCCTGGAAAAAAGTGTCAGGCCTGATCAAGCCCATCTCCATTTTTTCGTACCTGTTTACTCTATCCGGGCTTTTGCTGATCCTTCTCGCCTTTATCAACACCCGAGTACCGTTTTTGCCTTCAGGAATTTCGATGAGATTTGGCGAAAAATCATCCTTGAAAACCAGAATTCAACTTGCTGTTATTGCCCTGGTACTTACAACGTTTCTGATCATCGGCGCAATCACTGCCTTTTATTTCCATAACCTGATGCAGGCAGGCAAAAAATCTGAAAATGCCCACGAAACCACTACCATCATCAACCATATTCGCGCAGATATACAGCAATTTGCCGACGAGGAAAGTGCACTGCTGTATCTTCGCCGCAGACTGAAAGAATTATCAGCAATTCATCAAAAGGAATTGACTTTATATGATCATGCAGGAAAAATAACTGGCACTACTCAGCGGGAAGAAGTGCAATGGTTTGTTCCCTATACGATGGTTCACGGCATAAACAGTCTGGCTTCATTTGTAAACTCAGGTGGAACAGAAACCCAAACTACTGACTTTATCGGCTTGTCAATCGGCAATACCCGGCCATTTGCTTTTCTGGCAATTCACCACCTGGCCTCCGGAAGCACGTCAGACAGCATCCTTAATTTTTTGAGTACCATCCTGAATGCCTACATCTTCCTCTTTTTGATTGCCGGGGCGATCGCTATTACAATGTCCAACTCGATCACACAGCCCCTGACCATCCTTGCCGAAAAACTGAAAAAATTTAAACTGGGCAAAACCAATGAGCGCCTGGAATGGCATTCTCAGGATGAAATCGGCACATTGATTGCAGATTATAACAACCTGACGCACGAACTGGAGAGAAGTGCCGGTCTGCTGGCAAAAACCGAACGTGATCTGGCGTGGCGGGAAATGGCAAAGCAGGTGGCTCACGAAATCAAGAATCCACTCACGCCCATGAAGCTAAGCATCCA
>JAJTEZ010000129.1 GCA_021298335.1 Saprospiraceae bacterium
ATACGGCGAAACGGTGGACTGGATTGAACTGCACAATCTGACGGATCAGGCAGTTGATTTGACGGGTTTTTCCATCAGCGACAGCAAAGACAACCTGACAAAGTATACATTTCCGGAAGGCGTATCGATTGCAGCCAGAGGATATCTCATTGTTTGGGCGGATGAAGATGGTACTCAGGGGAAATTTCACGCCAACTTCAAACTTTCGCAAGCAGGAGAAGCAATCTTTTTGCTGGACAAAAACAATACGCTGATTGACTCCGTCACGTTCGGTCCGCAGACAACAAACAAGTCAGCGGCCCGCAGGCCCAACGGCACAGGAAATTTTGTCATCGGAGAACATACATTCGGAGCCAACAATGACGGCACTTCTGGCAACGCAGAAGCAATGACATCTTCCTTTCACATCAGCCCCAATCCCGTTTCAGATGCATTTTCCATCTCCGGCTTTGAGGGCATACTTCCAATCACCATCTTCGACAGCCGGGGAAGAGCCGTCATACAACGATCAGTGACTAAGAGTGAATTGATTTCCGTTTCCCACCTTCCGGCAGGGCTATATTTTGTGGAAAGCAACAGAAGAAGCACTGTGCTGGTGATCCAGCATTAAATCCAGCCTGGCAGACATGTAATTCATTCTGGCACAGTTATTGGCGCATGTTATGTTGATCAATCACCTCTTGGATGGACTTTAGCAAATGGTCTGGGATTCTGAAGCTTTTTCTACTTCGTCTGGTGGATGAACTGGAGAAATACCTCAACAAAAAAAATGGGCAGGAAGGATCGCCTACAATGGCTTCAGCGTTGTTTCAATCGATGAAGTTTATCATACTCGAGCAGGTAGACGGCCTTGTCAACCAAGCTGTAGATTACACCAAAAAGCAAATTGAAGAGCTGTCATCCATGCTCGCGAAAAAGCTTTCTGTACTTCTCGCCTCCATGGTATACCTCATGATGATCATGGGCATCTCCCTTTTAGGATATATCTTCCTGATGATCAGTTTATCAATATACATTGGTGAAATTGCCGGTAGCCTGACACTGGGATTCCTGTACGTCGGACTGGCCAATTTTGGCGTTGCTGCACTGGTCTATCTCCTGGGACGGGAACCCCTGCAAAATAAAATCCGGGAACACCTTGAAAAATTGCTCTAATCCAGGAACACCTTAAAGTATAAACACCTCTTCAATCATTGGGGTACCGAGGGCCTTGTTGATGTTTTCCATAATCTTTTGCTTGCCAAGGACCAGTTCCCGCCGAAGAGGTGCAGAATCCACAGACACGCGCAACACATTTCCTTTCAATGCGACACTTTTAGTATAGCGGCTGATTACAGGACCCATTTGTTCTTTCCAGATTTCCTCAATCCGTACTGAGTGAAAGCCAGAAGACAAACGTTTGTTTCGTGCCAGCATTTCCTGCATTACATCCTTGATATTTTTATCATTGTGTCTGGCCATTGGAATTGATAGCGTACATGTAAAATCGAAGGCAATATCGTCAAAATTCAGGAAATCTCCGAGATTACTTTCCCACCGGAAATTTCAAACAGTTTATACTGACAGGAGACTTCTTCGAGCACATGTTGCATTCTGGACATGCTGGTGTCAGACAAAAATATCTGTCCATACTGTGTTTCAGTGAGCATTTTCATCAACTGAATGACACGCTTCTCGTCCAGCCGATCAAAAATATCGTCAAGTAAAAATACGGGTTTTCTGCCCGAAACGCTTTCCAGCAATGCATACTGCGCCATTTTCAATGCCAGGACAAATGATTTTAACTGGCCCTGGGAAGCGATGTGTTTTAAAGCATCTCCATTCATCAAAAAATCAAGATCGTCCTTATGAATGCCCTGGGTCGTGCGGCCCATCATCTTGTCTTTTTCTAGACTCCATCGAAGTAAATCCAAAAAGTCCGCATCTTGCAGCTGGCTGATATACGAAATATCACAAGTCTCTTTCTGTCCGGATATCCGGCCATATGCTTCTGTAAACAAAGGGGTCAGCTTCTGGACTCCCTTTGTCCGTGCCTCAAAGATGTATTGGGCCGGACCAGGCATTCCTGATGTCACTGATTCCAGCAGTAGAGCATCAAAGCTTCGTTTTTCGGCAAAAATCTTCAAAAGGCTGTTGCGCTGCTTTAACAGTGCCGTGTATGTGAGTAAATGCCTCAGATATTCACTGTCTGTCTGCACAAGCGTGTTGTTCAGGAAGTTCCGCCGTTGCTCGCTGCCCTCCAGCATCAGGTGAATATCGTCGGGGGCAATCATGACACATAGAAATCGACCGATGAAATCACTCAGGCGTTCTGATTTTTTGCCCGAAAGCTCCATCTCTTTTCTTGCACCCAGCTTCATTTTAACACACACCCTCTCAGTCATTTCACCTTCTTTCAGCAGCCCTTCGATCCGAAAAAAATCCGTCCCCTGACGCACAACCACTTTGTCTGTTGAGGCAAAGTAACTTTTTCCCAGACATAAAAAGTGGATGGCATCCAGCACATTGGTCTTTCCGGATCCGTTTTCACCACAAAATACGTTTACACGCGGGTGCAACTGTATGGCGACGGATTCGTAATTTCGAAAATTGGTCAGCTGAATGGATTCAAATTGCACGTGGCCGGTTTTACAGGTCAAAGATAAAGCTTCCTTCCGAAGATTGGGAAGTGACAGGCAAAGCCACAAATTTTACCCTGTCGCCCGACCGCACACTTTGAGTGCTGATTCCGTCAATTTCCGTATTTTTGCACGGCACAATCATACGCAACTTCGGGTGAAGAAAATAGATAAGTTGATATTAACCAGTTTTGCCGGTCCGGCCATCCTGTCCTATTTCGTCGCCACCTTCGTGTTGATCATGCAGTTTCTCTGGAAATATATCGATGAAATCCTCGGTAAGGGCCTGAGTATTTTCGAACTCACTGAACTAATTTTCTATTATGCGGTGACTCTAATCCCCATGGCTGTGCCTATTACCGTATTGATCTCCTCCGTCATTGTGTTTGGCGATATGGCCGAAAAATACGAATTATCCAGTATGAAATCGGCCGGAGTCTCTTTAATCAGAATCATGCTTCCTGCGGCACTGCTGGCTGTGACCATCGGATTGTTTTCGATCTTTTCTGCCAATTTTTTAAAACCGGCGGCACTGCTGCAATTCAACAAACGCTTTCTGGCAATCCGAAAACAAAAATCAGCCCTGGCCATTGAAGAAGGTATTTTTAACACCGCCTTTACAGAAACTGTGATCCGCGTCAATAAAATCGAAAAAGATAAAAAAACAATTCACGACGTCCTCATCTACGACCATAGTCCCAACAACAAAAGCCTCATCGGGCTCACATCAGCAAAAGGAGGAAAAATGTACACCGTACAGGAAGGCAGGTATTTTGTCATGCGCCTTGACTCCGGCATACAGTACCGCGAACTGGAACGAAAGACAAACCTCGGATCCTCAAAATCAGAAATCCCCTTCATGCGCACCTATTTCGATGAATGGACAGTGGCCTATGATATGAGTCAGTTTGATGGGGAAGATGGACTACTGAACTTCAACCGAAATAAGGAGGACATGCTCAATTCTGCACAACTCCTGAAATCCATCGATACATTCAGGCTGCAAATCAGAAGCAACGAGCAAAAATATGCCGACAGAATTGGAGCTCTTTTTTCAGGTGGCCGGCAGTTACAAGCGACCCAGGTCTCTGATATTACCCCTCAGAATGTTTCTCGTTCAACAAATAGCCCCGAAAGCCCTGCATTGCAACAAATCCAGTATGAAGCTCCGCTAGCCATCACTGAAAAAGCCGGCGGGGACAGCCTGGCCCGATTGAGGCAGGTCAAGGACAGCCTCGTCAGAAGTTACGGTCAAAGGCCCCCTCCCGACAAGCAAAAAGAGGTAATTCCTGTGGCACCCAAACCCTATATTGATAGCATGCCCCTACCCAAAAAAGTCCTGATTCAACAGCGCATACAAGCCCAGAACACTCAAGTGCATTTTTTTGCGGAAACCATCGATTCTGCCAACTATCGAAATGTGGTAGTCCGAGCACAAAATGACCTGGGCAGAGACAGAGACGAACTTCTGACCTTCTCAGGAAATAACATTGACCAGAAAAAACAACTCGAAAAATTTGCACTGCGCCTGCACCAGCAGTATAGCTGGGCCCTTGTCTGTGTCTTGTTTCTATTTATCGGAGCACCATTGGGCAGCATCATCCGCAAAGGCGGGTACGGATACTCTCTGCTGGTCGCCATCCTGTTTTACATGATCTTTATCATCAGCACCATTTTTGGCGAAAAACTAGTAAAAAATGAAACGATGACAGGTGTGGAAGCAGCATGGCTACCCTGCCTTATTCTGCTGCCGTTTGGAATGATCGTGACAATCCTGGCACTCCGCGACATCAAACTGAATCCGTCAATCGCAACAACCTGGATATTTGAAGGCATCCTGAAAATCAAGCAATTCGCGACGAAAAAACAAGCAAAAACAAAAATTTCAGAAAATTAAATTTGTATCCCAATTTCTATTACAATAAATAATACAATAGATTGATTGTGAGATATATACAATGATTTTTTGTATACCAAATACTACTTATTGACCAAATAGAATATTTTGGTTAAAATGAACATCCAAATGAACCGAAATACAGGAAATCAGGGATTGAGTACCCCGCCTGAAAGAACGTCATTTTGACTGAGGTCCTGTTCACCAGGATTGGGGATTTGGTTCAAACGAAGCAGTAACTTGTCGCGAAACTCAAAGAAGTCCGGCAATTGATCCGCAGCCATTGGTTTGGCACTTGGCAGCCTCTCCCGCAGGTGATTGATTTGTCGGCCGTTTTTCCAGAACCTGAAACAAACGTGAGGTCCGGTAGCGAGACCAGTAGCACCTACATAGCCGATAGTTTCACCCTGCTTCACCCTCACTCCGGGACGAATACCCTTGGCAAATCTGGACATGTGTAAATACTGTGTTTCATAGACGTTATCGTGTCTGACTTTTACAAAATTGCCATTTCCACTGCCATAAGAAGCTGCTGTGACAACACCATCCGACACTGTACGAATCGGTGTACCATGTGGTGCAGCATAATCGGTACCCAGGTGAGGAATCGTCCGGCCTTTGATCGGATGAAACCTGCGCAGGTTATAAGAGGAAGAAATTCGGGAAAACTTCACCGGCGATTTCAAAAAGGCCTTCCTTGCAGGACGACCTTCAAAGTCAAAATACCCTTCGTTGTCCTTCAGCTTATACAAAAAGGAATAACTCGAACCATTTTCATTGGTGTATGACGCAGCCAGCAGTCGACCCATGCCCACCAGTTCACCGTCGACGTACCGGTTTTCAAAGATCACTTTAAACTCATCTCCCTTTTGGGTGTGGTAGAAATCGACAGAACTCGACAAGGCTTCTTCCATGAGGTCGATAATGCCGGGATGAACATTCTGGCTTTCCAACGCCTTCCACAAGGATGAGGTGATTTGACCTGAGGCTACCTCTTCACACACATCGACTGTCTTTTCCACCAGTTTTACCTGAACAGAATCACGAAAATCGTAGACAACATACCTAAACTGGTCAGGCTCATACACCAATGCGACAGGCTGTGTGTCACACTCGGACTTCCGGACAACATGGTACTTCGCCCCTTCGCGGATATTGCGAATGTTGAAGATATCTTTTGTTTCGTGTTCGATCAGTAATATCAGATTGGCAGCGAGGCCGTGTTCGCTCAGGATGCCACCAAAAAAATCATTCCGTTTGACCAGTTTTTTTTCCAGGTGAAAGGAATCCAGGTTGAAACCAAACTGAAAAGCCGACTGCCTTATACCAGTTTCTTCAGTGTCGCTGGCAGGGTTTTGCCTGTCCAGATAGTAGCCTGCAAAAAGTGCCGTTGCCAGAGCCAAAACTATCAGAGTGTCTTTATATCGCTTCTTGAGGTGGTTCATCATCATCTAAAGGAATTTTCCCGGAATTTCGGGATGATCAGGTCTTCAGGTTTTCAAAATGTTTCGCAATATAGGTCGAAGAAGGAAATTTTTAAAAAAATCACAGCCTTTATTTATGAACTTTTTTGTTTTTCACAAACAAAAAACAGCTCATTTCCCTGTCTTTGAGGAATGGAATTTTCACACATATCCATTCTCACTATATGTAGATTCTTTGAAAATAAAGACATATACTCTCCCTTACTGCCACCAAAAGGAGGACCGGCTTTCTCAAAAGGTGACGCAAATAAGAGGCCCACTATAACTCCGCTGTCAGAAAGTAGTTCGCCCATTTTTTGCACATATTTTGCCCGAAGTTCCGGGTCAATAGCACAAAAAAATGTCTGCTCAAGAATCAGGTCGTATTGATCGCGCAGTTCAAAAAAATCGCACAACAGCACTGTGACTCGTTGGTCACCGGCAAACTGATTCCTGATTTTCTCCACCGCATTGCGGGATATATCACAGACCGTGATATCCGAAAAACCCTCGTTGAGCAGGCTGACAACTTCATGTGCATGGCCCGCTCCGGGTATCAGCACCCTGGCTGTTTTGTTTGGATACGTCCTGTACCACGCCTGAAGAGCCGGTGACGCCTTACCAATATCCCAGGGGGTATCTCCGCTGCTGTGCCGCACATTCCAGTACTCCGCGTCAAGCTTTTGTGGTTCCATTTATCTTCCTTGTATACCTCTACAACACCGCATCTAAAAATTGGATTACTTTTGTCTTGCGAAAATGCATGCGACAGATGAACATTCCCCATACCATCAATGCCCGAGGCACTTTGCTTTCCCTGCACCAACCACTGGTCAT
>JAJTEZ010000130.1 GCA_021298335.1 Saprospiraceae bacterium
TTCCAGGTGTTGCCCCACAAAGCCATATTGGTATTCTGGCCGGGCACGACCCATATGGAAGATTCGGGTCCGGAAATCTGAAAAAATTCGTTGATTTTCTCCGGGGTGATGACTCCTTTTTCAGTAGAAACGATATGGTGAACCGGTTTGGTAGCACCCAGCTGTTTGTATTCATCGGTTCCGTACCGGATCCAGTAAGCCATATTGGTATAATAAATGCCGCCCCAGTTTTCGACATAGGTCTGTGGTTTGTACCCATCTACAAAAGGATCAATGTCCTTGATACTGTATTTATGATCAGCGGGGTTGCCCCAGGTTGTGCAGTAGAGAGAAAACTGGCTTTTGCCGGGCAGATTAGAACGTACCCAGTCCCGCTGTGCACCGAAGGCTGAAAACAAGGATCTCAATGCAAGAGGTTTGTTGTCAAACTCGGTTTCTACATCTACCACAAATCCCTGGTATCCTGTTTCCGCAGCAATGCGAAGAGCTGTCGCCTGCTCAGCTTCATTTCCGGGGTAATTGTAGGACCATGCCCACACCTCCAGTCCCCTGGATGCATATGTGGCCACCACAGACTTGTCCAGCAATTCCGGCCAGACCGTCGGATTGGGTCTGCCGTCGGATACTTTCACGTAGATGCGCTTTACACCAATATTTCTGAGCGAATCGGCCAACTTGGCGTGCGTGCCAAAGCCTGAAATTTCAATATACCAAAGCCAGGCTCCCAGTTTGTTGCAATCACCCTGGGCAGATATCCTTGTTGGAACAGACAGCCAGCAAAGCAAACCTAGCAGAGCCCAAATAGATGTCTTTCTCTTCATTATCCAATATTTTAGATGAAGGTACTGTGTTTTAGTATATTTTCCCAACCCAGACAAATAAAAAAGCCCCGCATCATCATGACCGGGGCTTCCTTTTTATCTGTATCTCTACAGCTTAGTTTCCTCCTTCGAGGGCTGCAAGTTTCTTTTTATATTCGTTGGATTTAGGCAGATCACCTGTACGGGCATAAATTTCCTTGAGGGCGATCATTGTGTTCTGGTCTGTAGGAGTCAGCGCTTCAGCCTGTTGGAAAAATGGAAGTGCCTGCTTGAAGTAACCATCCATTTCATCCTTCACAGCATTGTATTTCTTTGTTCCGGCTGCAGAAAAGTCATTTCCCAGTGCATTGAGCTGTGCCGTCATGCTGGCAGCTTTGTTATAGTAAAGAGCTCCCTGGCTGTAGACTGCATCAAAATTCTTCGGATCAATGCCCAAAGCCTGCTTAAAATAGTCAAATGCCAATCCGAAGTACTCATCAGCCTTGGCTGCATTTCCGGCAGTTCGCTCCTGCTGGTTGAGCTGATCGTACACGTTGCCCAAGGTCGTATAAACCGTTACGTTGTTGGGTTCTTTTGCGATGGCATCCTTCAGCTTACCCGTAAGCACTTCAAGTTTCCCTTCCTTGAGGTAGTAGTTGATCTCTGCAAACAGGAGGGAATTATCTTCGGGATTGGCTTTACGGCCCTCCTCGAGATATTTCATTGCTTTATCGATGTCCTTATTTTCAGACGCCTGATTAAACAGGGCCTCATACACAATAGGCTCAGCTTTACCGGTTTTATATATTTCTTCAAACAAAGGCATCGCTTCCTTCTTATATTCTCCAAAATAACCGGAAACAGCCGTGTAAAACAACTGATCCTGACGTGCAGCCGGATCATCCAGTCGGCTATCCTGCTCATTTTCTTTCAGAACCCTGTTTGCGATCAGACCTGCATTGAAATTCTGGAAGGCACCATTGTAGTCCTGCATCTGAAATTTGGTAATTCCGATATTGTTGGTGTAATCCTCATTTTCTCTGATTCCGGCGAGAGCATCTTTGGTCTGAGACTTTTTGATGGCCAGAGTCATGGCCTTCTGAAAAGACTCCAGAGAAATCAAACCTGCATTGGGCGTTGGCAATTCGAACGCAGGATCTACGATTTTGCGATTCATTTCACCTTTAGCAATTTCATTGTAAATCTGCCCTTTGGTGTTCCATGCTTCCGCATCGCCTTTTGCCAGTTCATCGGTAAAAACTCCATCAATCATGCCAATCGCAGTAGCCAGATCTCCTTTGTTTGTTACAGGGTCCAGGTAATATTTTGCCAGGGTCTTATTGGCATTCTTAAGTTGCTTTTTGTACTCCTGAGCAATGGCAGTGCTGCTGAAAAGGAACGTGACTGCCAGAAGATAAAAAATGTGTTTCATTTTGAATTGATTAATTTGTGAATAATTCCAGGATGGCTATATCCGCCAAAAAAATAAACATCTTTATGCAAACGTTATTTCTAGGGCAAATGTCCTTAAAATTCTCATAATTCCAACGATGATTTGGTTAATCATTCGTTAACATCACTCCTCCTCATCCGATTTTTCATCCCGCTGGATGACTGTGACGTCTGCGATGGTCTCGTTTTCCTGGATGCGGATCACCTTCACTCCCTGTGTGGCCCGGCCCATGATGCGTACATCGGAGACCGGTGTGCGGATAATGATGCCATCTGCTGTGGTAATCATCAGATCATCAAACTCACTCACCCATTTGATGGCGATGAGTTTTCCTGTTTTCTCTGTGATGTTGATGGTCTTCACTCCCTTTCCTCCCCGGTTAGTGATTCGGTAATCCTCCAGAGGTGAGCGCTTTCCGTTTCCTTTTTCTGAGACAACAAATACTGAATGGTCCGATTTGGAGGGATCTGCTGAAATCATGCCAATGATTTCATCGCCGGCATCGCCCAGTGTCATTGCTTTGACACCTGCTGCTCCCCTGCCCATAGGACGTACCTTCTCTTCATTAAACCGGATGGCCCTTCCATCTTTGTTGGCGATGATCATTTCATTGCGTCCGCTGGAGAGTTTTGCCTCCAGTAACTGGTCTCCCTCGTTGATCGTAATGGCATTAATTCCATTGGCCCGTGGACGGGAGAAGGCTTCCAGAATGGTTTTTTTGATCATGCCCTGCTTGGTGCAGAATACGATGTAATGATTGTTGATAAATTCTTCATCATTGAGATTCTCAATATTGATGTAAGCGCGCACCTTATCATCGGGTGGAATTGCCAGAATGTTCTGGATAACCCTACCTTGCGAAATCTTGGATGCTTCAGGAACTTCGAAGGCGCGCAGCCAGAAGCAACGCCCCTGTTCTGTAAAGAGCAGCAGATAATTGTGGTTGTGTGCAATAAACATCTGCTCCACGAAGTCGGCATCACGTGTTTTGGCACCTCTGGAACCTCTTCCGCCCCGGCTTTGCTGGCGGAATTCGTCAGTTTTTGTACGCTTGATATAGCCCAGATGTGAGATCGTGATGACCACCTCTTCATTGGGGATCAGATCTTCTACGCTGATTTCATCATCCGCATAGGAGATATCGGTTTTTCTGACGTCGCCGAATTTTTCATTGATTTCCTCCAATTCAGCCTTCACGATATCTTTCTGCATTTCCTCACTTGCAAGGATGCTGCGGTAATATTCTATCTTTGCCAGTACTTCCTGGTATTCTTCCCTTACCTTTTCAATTTCCAAACTTACCAGCCTCTGCAGACGCATGTCGAGGATGGCTTTTGCCTGAATTTCTGACAAGGCAAATGTCGTCATCAAGCCATCCCTGGCATTATCTACAGTGGCGGATTGTCGGATAATCCGGATTACCTCATCAATATTGTCCAGAGCAATGAGCAATCCTTCCAGGATGTGGGCCCTTTCGAGCGCTTTTTCGAGGTCGAACTGTGTGCGCCTGACGATGACTTCAATCCGGAAACGGATGAATTCAGTGATCAGGTCTTTCAGGTTTAAGACGCGCGGGCGACCGTTGACCAGGGCGATATTGTTTACGCCATAAGACGTTTGCAATGGTGTATATTTGTAGAGCTTTGACAAGACAACGCTGGCCATGGCGTCCCTTTTCACTTCGACCACAATGCGCAGTCCTGTTCTGTCGGATTCATCGCGGATATCAGAAATTCCGTCTATTTTATCTTCTGTGACCAGTTCTGCGATCTTGGAAACCAATCCGGCCTTATTGACCTGGTACGGGATTTCGGTGATGATGATGGTTTCTCTGCCTCCCTGACCGCTTTCGATCATGGCTTTACCGCGCACAATGACCTTTCCGCGACCTGTTTCAAAGGCCTCTTTCACTCCTGAATATCCATAGATGATGCCTCCTGTTGGAAAGTCGGGGGCTTTGACCCATTCCATCAGCTCCGCTATGGTGATATCTGGGTTGTCGACTGTGGCCTTGATGCCTGCAATGACTTCAGAGAGGTTGTGAGGCAGCATATTGGTAGCCATACCCACGGCAATTCCGGAAGCTCCGTTGATCAGCAGGTTGGGGATACGCGCCGGCAGCACCGTCGGCTCTTCCAGGGAATCGTCAAAATTCAGTTTAAAATCAACCGTATTTTTATTGATATCGGCGAGCATCTCGTCGCTAATCCGCGCAAGCCTGGCCTCTGTGTATCGCATAGCTGCCGGACTATCACCGTCCATGGACCCAAAGTTGCCCTGCCCATCCACGAGGGGGTAGCGCAGCGACCAATCCTGCGCCATACGCACCATAGCATCATATACAGAACCATCGCCGTGTGGGTGATACTTTCCGAGCACCTCTCCCACGATTCTCGCAGATTTCTTGTGTGCCCTACCGTAAGGAAGTCCCAGTTCAGACATTCCATACAATACCCTCCTGTGCACGGGTTTCAATCCATCCCGAACGTCCGGCAACGCACGGGCAACAATCACTGACATGGAGTAGTCGATGTACGACGACTTCATTTCGTCCTCTATGTTGATAGGTATAATTCTCAGATTATCAGACATGTAAATGCTTTAATTTCCGTTGATAAGCAAGGGGCAAAAATATAGATTTTTTTCTATATATCAAAGTAAATCCGGGCATTTCTGAATATTGCAGGAAAAAGACAGCGGAATCAGGATTTCTGCGCTAAAGTGGATATATTTGTCAAAAAACAAACTTCGACTGCATGGATCTGACAATTTCAAGGTTGTTTTTCCTTATTCTGTGGTTATTTTATGCAAAGAATACCAATGCTGAAGCTTGTAAGGTTCCGTTTTAGCTGTCCTTCGCGGAGAAAACAACCACTTCAGTGAGGGTAAAATGGAGTGACGGCAACGGCGCAGTGCTGGGATGGGAACTGGAAGTCGTGCCCCGTAATTCTGCGCCTACAGGGATTCCAAACTACCCAATGGTCACCACAAGAGATTTCCTTCTCAGCAACCTGATCCCCTCCACCGCATACAAATTGTATATTCGGACTGTTTGTTCGCCAGGTCAAACAAGTGAATGGAACGTAGCGATTCCATTTACCACTTTGCTGAGCAACCCTACGCAGTGCCAGGTGCAGCTTCCCCTCAAGGATAATGGAACAGAAACATATCTGATCGACAATAACGAAACCGGAATTCTTGGCAAGGACATCTTTCTACTCAGTGTCGATCTCGTCATAGAGCACGACTGGCCTGCTGACCTAAAAATCACCCTGGAAAGTCCACAGGGTCAGAGCCTGGTACTTGCCAGTCATCAGGGGACCGTAACCGACGACTTCGGGGACATAACCGACCAATCCTGTACTCGGGTGACCCGCTTTTCGCCGGATGCCTGCCAGGAACTCAGGGATTTTTCTCCCCCGTTTATTGGCTCATTCAATACGGAAGGCCAGATCCGGCAGTGGCGACCTGATACACTATCAAAGGGTGCTTGGAAACTCATCATCACGGACAGAGCGCTGAAGGATGTCGGCGTGTTGAAATTTGTCAGGTTGAATTTCAGCCGGCAGTCCTGTCTGCCTCCTGAAAATTTTGCCGTCAATTTTACAGACGCCAACCAGATCAATCTGCAATGGGACGCGCCAGGTGGTTGTAAGACCGTCAAAGTGGGTGTTCGGGTCAATGGCATCCCCATGGATACAATCTTTATCGAATGCTCAGAGGAAATTTACCTTTACAGAAACCTGTTGCCGGATACTGAGTATGAATTTTTTATCGTTTCGATTTGCGATGCCTTCGTGCAATCGTCCGAAAGTTGCCGGGTGAAAACAAAAACCAGGTGTGGGTCTCTGACCCTTCTCGAATCCTTTGATTCGCGCGCCTCGTGCGGTGAAGGGTGCGCTTCTCAATGTAGCAGTACCGGAAGCCTATGGACGAACCTTTCGGACGTAGACACACAGGACTGGCTAGTCTGGCAGGGCAAAACAGATACAGAAAATACGGGTCCGGACGGCGATATCAACCAGGCGGGAAAATATCTCTACATTGAAAACAACCCTGGCATCTGTGCCTATCCCGGAAAGGCAATGTTACAGTCCCAATGCATGGACGTTCATTCAAATCCTTCCGGTTGTGATCTGTCCTTCTCTTACCATATGTTTGGAAATGATATTGATTCACTAATATTGCAGATTTCACCGGACAATGGTATATCCTGGCACACACTCTTTGTTGCTGCCGGCAATAAGGGCAACAAATGGCAGCAGGAGCTGATTTCACTGGCAGATTTTCATAATCAAAAGTGCGTACTTCGGTTTATAGCCACAGCTGCGGCCGGACCATTGGGTGATATTGCTGTGGATGACATTGCTTTTTTCGGCACCAGAGTTTCAGTGCTTCCAATCCGCTATTTTGCTGACCACGATGGCGATGGATATGGTTCAGGGGACGAGTTTGTTGATCTTTGTCAACGGACTGGATGACAACTGCAACGGACTGGAGGACGACCAGGGCACTGATACCGGGATAAAGCTAAAGCCGTTTACGACAGCTGCATCCTGCAATGGATCGGAGGATGGAAGCATCACTTTGGATATCAGCGGTGGAAAACCTCCTTATGCCGTATTCTGGTCCAATGGACTGACAGGCGATACACTCACGGACCTGGCTCCCGGTTTTTACTCAGGCTTTGTGACTGACAGCAGCGGCTGTATTTTCAGCATTCCCCTGTTGGAAATTGAAAGCCAGGCCCTTCTGAATGTTGTGAATACAGGCTTGGTTGCCCCCACCTGCCAGGGTAAAACCGACGGAGCAATCTTTATCGAACATAACACAAATTTTCCGCCTTATACCTATGAATGGTCTGACGGCAGCACAACAAAATATCTGACAGAAACCGGTGAAGGGGTCTATTCGGTCACAGTAACCGATGCCAATCATTGTTTTTCTGTTTTGAAAAATCTGATGCTGAATGCGAGGCCATCACTGACCACAAACATCAAAAAAATCCTACAGCCTCTGTGCTATGGGCAGTCCACCGGACAGGTTGAACTGATTACTCTCAATGGACTGCCTCCATATCAGTACGCCTGGAATCATGGTCCGACGGGCCCTGCAGTCAACAACCTGAGTGAAGGCATTTATGTGTGTGTTATCACGGATGCGCTGGGATGCAAACAAAGTTTTCCGGTTTCCATAAAACCACCGGGCGAGATTGAGATTTCCGTCATCAGCACTGAAGATGTCCGTTGTTTTGGCGAAGAAAATGGCTCTGTCAAGACCAACGTGAAGGGGGGCAAGACACCTTACACCTATTTTTGGAATCATTTTGAATTTACCGACGACCTGTTTGAACTGGCCGCCGGAGAATATACGCTGACTGTCACGGATGCACATGGCTGCAGAAGCACTTCCCAGCCTATTGTCATTCGGCAGCCGGAACCTTTGCAGCTCACAATAGACAGCCTCACTGCCGCCACATGCCGAAATGGATCCAATGGCAGAATATTCGCGAGGGCAACAGGCGGAAATGGTGACTACAACTTCCTATGGAGTCACAGCGATTTAAACGTATCTGGGTTCAACAACCTGTCACCCGGCAACTACAGCATCACAACGTACGACCAGTTTGGTTGCAAAACTTCCATTCCGGGAGTCACGGTGGATTTTGTCAATAAGCCATTGACGCTTACGGCATTTGTGAAGGATTCGATCCGCTGCCACCAGAGTGCAGACGGCTCTATCGAGGTGGCTATTGGCACGGGTAAAGGACCTTATGATCTGAACTGGAGCCACGGATTGCAATATTTTTCTGCCACCGGTAAAGAAACAGTCAATTCTTTAAAACCTGGAAACTATCAGCTAACTGTAACGGATAGTGAGGGGTGCACAGGGCTGTCAGAGGTCCTGCTTCTTGCCGATAAGCCGGCACTTTTATATGAGTTAGCGAGGCTACAGCAAAACACCTGTGCCGGGGACTCTGCAGGAAGCATTGCCATAAAAGTGACTGGAGGCACGCCGCCGGTGCAGGTCACCTGGAATAATGGCGCTTTCAATGGCATCCTACTGGACCAACTTTGGGATGGGGCCTATCAGGGCAAAGCACGAGATCAGCTGGGCTGTATCAATGAATTTGCCCCCATTCTGTTAACACCATTGTCAGACCTGAAGATTCAGGCCAAGATCCAGCATGTGACCGCAGCAAGTCCTACTGGAAGTATTTGTCTTGAACTGGATGGAGGCAGACCTCCGTATTCTTTTGTTTGGAGCAATGGCAGCAATAGCGGACCTTGCCTTGCAGGGTTATTGGCAGGGGCGTATTCGGTCACTATTACAGATGATTTGGGCTGCGAGACCTCTGACATCTTTTTGGTAGAAAAGTCCAATGCAATCGAAGGACTTGAATCACATGGGGTAAAGATATTTCCTAATCCGGCATCAGAAAATATTGAAGTGCAGACTCCCTGGCCAGTGCGTAATTGTCGCATGTTTTCTTCTGCCGGAACTGAGGTCAGATGGTGTTCCGAAGTCAATTTTAAGAAAGAGAATCTGGCAGTATTTGACGTATCATGTCTGATGCCAGGATTATATTTTATACAATTTGTGTCAGATTCGGGAAGATCTGTGGCGCTTCCTTTTGCAGTGGTAAACTAAGTTGGTGGAAACAGGAGGTTTCTATTGTATCATCAGGAATCCAATCATAGCCACCGAAAACAAAAAAGGCTTATTCTTTGCAGAATAAGCCCCGATAAGATTGAGTTTTGAGTATATTATTGCACCGGCTGGATGAGGCTTGTACCCTCATTTCCGGAAACGAGCATCGCAGTGACGACACAAAGGACAAACAGACTTGCTGCCAATCCCCAGGTAACCTTTTCAACAAAGTCTGTAGATTTAGCGGCACCAAACATCTGGTTTGCTGCATTGCCTCCCAAAGAAGAATCAATACCTCCTCCTTTTGGATTTTGGATCAATACAACTGCCATCAACAACACACAATTGATAGCGATCAGAACAGTTAATGCTGTGGTCATAATACTATATTTTTAAGAAGATTTTCAATTTTGGCTGCAAAGTAACTACTTTTTTCGGGATATTTCATCATTAATTGTGTATACATTTTTTTTGCAGCGTCCAGATGTCCCTGACTGGCAAGAATATCAGCCAATGGTTCGGAGATGACTTCGGGAGAGGAAGTGACGGATTTTCGGGCGCTTTCTTCCAGTGCACGGCGCTTTGCAGCTTTGGCTTCCTTGCGGATTTTCTTTTCGACATCTTCCTCTTGGAAAGACAATAACCAGATGCTAAATGAGGAAATACCGGAATATTCGCGCATCTGAAACTTATGTTTTTTCTTTTTCTGCTTTTTGGGTTTGAAGTTTGGTACCGCGTCATCCTCAATAGCTTCCGGGCTTTCTAGTTGCACATGAGATTCTTCCAAAGGCTCATCCTGTTGTTGTGCGTCGCTGGACGATGCCATGGGGGACTCAGTTTTCACCGGATTCAGGTCAATCACTCCAATTTCGGCATGTTCATCTTCGCCAAAATTTGCTGTTTGTGGAATAACTGTCTGTAAAACCCCAACTGGAGATTCGTCTTGTGCCTGAACAAACTTGCGGAAATCCTCACGGCGAAGGAAAGAATCCCGGCAGTGAAGGGCCAGATTGTGCATTTCACTGCCACCTTTCTTCAGGGCAAGAAGAATTTTATAGCCTGTATCCAGCGGAAACGAAGCGATTTTTGCAAGTAGCTCTTCCTCTGTCCAATCTTCCAGAAGTGCCGGACGCTGAAGATATAATTGATAATGATGCATCATTCTTGTCAATTTCGGTACACAATATTCACTTTCCTCCTCTAATTTGAATTCTTTTGCCGGGTAAGCTCGGAATGGCTGTTTTGCTGCCTTTCTGGTACAGCGCGCACATGGTTGGCATTAACCTCGATGCCCACGACATTTTTGTCTTCCCCCATCACAACCAGCCAGCTTGCCATGCTGCCGACAGACTCTGATAACACCACTGAAGCCCCCCCATGCAATAAGCCCATGGGTTGCATGGTGCGCTCATCCACCGGCATGGTCGCTGTAATAAAATCATCGCCTATTTCAGTCAATGCAATGCCCAAATGACCAAACAAGGTATTTTTGACCACTGCATGGATTGAATCAATCTCAGGTTTTTGTTTCCATAGCATTTTCTCTACATTTGCCATGCAACTCATTTAAGGGGTAAATTTAATGGATTGACGGATGATGCAAGTGCCTTTTGATAAAAAAATTCAGATTCAACGGATCATTTTTGCCGGGGGTATTATCTTATTTCTTTTAAAGACACTGGCCTTTGCGCTGACAAACTCGGTAGGCATCTTGTCGGATGCACTGGAAAGTACGGTAAACATCATCACAGGATACATCACACTACAAAGCCTTGTCTTTGCCTCCAAACCACGGGATGAGGACCACCCCTATGGACATGGAAAGGTTGAACTGATTACCGCTTCAGTGGAAGGCATTCTCATTGGAGTGGCCGGGATACTGATTATGGTCGAAGCCATTCACCGATTAAATGAGTCGGTGGTGATTACAAAAATCAACACGGGTATGGTGTTGATGTCACTGACGGCACTGGCCAATGTAGCTATGGGCAAGTATAGCATTGCCATGGGCAAAAAGCACAACTCCATTGCACTGGTTGCGGGTGGAAAACACCTGATTTCTGATATGTATTCGACGCTGGCATTAATTGCGGGCTTGATTGCCTTTTCAGTCACGGGATTGATGTGGATCGATAGTGTGCTGGCGATTGCATTTGGTTTGTTTATCCTGTACACGGCTTATGGAGTACTGAAGCAAACGGTCAACGGACTCATGGATGAGACCAATCCTGAAGTCATCCGCAAGATCGTAGCTACCATCAATGAGCACCGGAGAGATCCGTGGATTGACATTCACCGACTGACTCATCTTACTTTCGGACATGTAGCCCATGTGGATATGCACCTGACCCTTCCGTGGTATTACCAGATTAGTCAGGCAAATGAAGAAGTAGTCTTTCTGAAAAAAGTCATCCGACTTAGTGACCCGGAAATGGAACTGGATATTTCCATTCAAAGCGAACCCTGTATTCCTGCTCAATGTATTCATTGTGCCATGGAATGCAATCATAGAACACTGCATTTTGAGGAGAAGAACTTTTTGACGCCTGAAAAGGTTACTGGAAAAAACAGGTTCCCTAATCACAATTCCTAAAAAAAATCTGTCATGCATGATATTGAACCCTGGTGGGGCTGGCGGGAGGAATACTCAGCCGAGAGAGATTCGAAGTCTCCATTTTACGGCAGGTCATATAGTGAATTCCAGTTTACATCCAGAATTTACAATTATTACATACACCCTCAATGGGACTTTTTTGGATCGGAGACGCTATATGCCAAGTTACTGTTTGTGGATTACCGGCAAAAATTTGCACTCATCGAGCTGATCGGGGAATGGAACGATTGTATCGAAAACGACATCAGTTTCCTGAAGCGCGACCTGGCAGATGCTTTGATTGAACACAACGTCAGCCGGTTTGTCTTTTTCTGCGACAACGTACTCAATTTTCACGGTGACGAAGATTGCTATTATGAAGAATGGTATGACGATATCCGCGATGAAAATGGATGGGTTTGCCTGGTCAACACCTATGACCATGTGCACAAGGAAATGCAAAAATACCGTCTGCAGCATTATATTCATTTTGGCGAAGTCTTTAATGAAATGCAATGGAGGGCCCTAAAACCGGCCTTCATTATAGAACTAATAGAAGGTATCATTCATGGATCACAAAAACAACTCTTATAAGCATGCATAAATCAGGCTTTGTCAATATCATCGGTAACCCCAATGTGGGAAAATCAACGCTGATGAATGCCCTTGTGGGTGAAAAAATGTCGATTATCACCAGCAAACCGCAGACTACCCGTCACAGGATTCTTGGATTGCGGAGTGATGATAATTATCAAATCGTCTTTTCAGATTCCCCAGGAATTATTGAAAAGCCTTTGTATGGCATGCAGGAGGCAATGAATAAATTTGCGTTTTCCTCATTTGAAGATGCTGATGTGATACTGTTTGTCACGGATATATTTGAGAAATATACAGGTGAGGAAGCTGTCATTCACGCCCTGAATCAGACAGAAGTACTCAAAATATTGATTATCAACAAAATAGACCTAGACAAAGAAGACAAGGCAGATGCAATAGCGAATATCTGGCAGGAAAGAGTAGGGTTTCAAGATACGTTTTTCATATCTGCAGAACAAAAATTAAATACAGAGCAACTGGTGGAACGGGTGGTTGGCTACCTTCCGGAAAGTGAGGCGTACTACCCTAAGGACCAGCTTTCAGATAAACCCGAGCGATTTTTTGCTGCGGAAATCATCCGTGAAAAAATATTACTGCTTTACAAGCAGGAAGTACCATATTCCTGTGAAGTGATCGTGCACCGGTTTAAGGAGGAAGAAAAAAACGGTCAACCTTTGCTAAAAATTTATGCAGACATTTATGTTGACAGAAAATCACAAAAGCCCATCATCATTGGAAAGGGCGGTGAAGCCATCAAAAAACTGGGCATTACAGCACGAGCATCTCTGGAAGCTTTTTTTGAACAGCACGTCTACCTGGACCTGAATGTTAAAATCAAGGAAAACTGGAGAAATGACGAACGTACCCTCAAACATTTTGGGTATGAAAATGGGTAAAGTATTTACCGGGCCAATAAACCGTAGCAGCATATGTCCATGCATTTTAATTCAATTGGACCAATTAAAATTTCAGTTCGAAAAATTTGGAAATGCGAAAAAATTCAATTACCTTAGTGAATTAAAAGTTCAGAGCCATGTCAAAATATAGAGTAAAAGGGTCTCCCAGGAAGGAGAAGTTGTCGGTGCAGGATGCAGCTGAGGAAAAGCAGTTTTTCAAATGGGCCATTATTGTAACCATCATCATCATTGGTGTGATTTATTTTGTGATGAGGTAACATTGATTCATGAATTCGAACATTCAATACCTGAAAGAGTCACCCAAAGTTGATTCTTTCAGGTATTTTTTTTTAAAAAATTAAAATGATAAGCAATGCGTAGAATGAATGTCTTGATTCTCCTGATATTTTCCATAGTATGCCACAGGCAGGCAGTTGGTCAATCCTGGCAAGGATTTTATCATTTCCAATACGATGAAACTTCGGGGAAGCTACTTTTGAAGCTAGACAGGCTGAAAGAAGATTTTTTGATGGTAAACGCTTTTGGGACCGGCATCGGATCGAATGATCTGGGCATGGACAGGGGCAAGCTGGTGGAAACGAGGGTTGTCCGATTTGAAAAGCAGGGAGATAAAATATTGCTGATACAGAAAAATATGGATTTCCGGGCAATTTCCACCAATGCCCGAGAGGTAAAGGCAGTAGAAGAAGCATTTGCTACTTCAGTGATCTATGGCACAAAAATTGAAAAGCGGGAAGGTGGGGTATACTTTATCGATATTGCGCCATTACTCCTGGAGGATTTGAATCAGGTGGCGGTGCAGTTGAAGGAAAGCAAACAGGGAACGTATAAGCTGGAAAAAAGTAAAAGCGCCCTTGCCATCGACCAGATGATGGCTTTTCCACAAAATATTGAAATGGAATCCATGTTGACGTTTAGTGGTGAAGCGACCGGCAGCTATATTAAGAGCGTGACGCCATCGCCGGAGAACGTGAGTTTCCGACAACATGTTTCCTTCATCCAATTGCCTGATCCGGGCTACAGGCCGCGGGTGTTTCACCCGGCTTGCGGGTATTTTTATCAAAGTTATTACGATTACGCCACACCCATAGATTCTCCGATCGAAAAGCGGTTTATAAGAAGACATCGCCTAGAAAAGAAAAACCCTGCAATGCCGATCAGTGAC
>JAJTEZ010000131.1 GCA_021298335.1 Saprospiraceae bacterium
ATAAAGCAAAATTCGATGGGGGTGGTCTGTATTTTGATGATGCAACGCCGGTCATCACCAATGCCACGATTGCCAATAACCGGGCTGACGATGATGGGGGAGGGATCTATCTTACGGCCGCTACGTCAGGTTCTGATACAATGTACCTCAGGAACTCAATTCTATGGGGAAATACGGCCGGGAACCGCAGGAACCAGATGTTTCGGTCGAATGCAAGATCTGTGTTCAATTATGTACTATATAGAGATAGTACAAATGACGTCACTACGAGCTCCATGGCAACAGGGTCATCAAATAACCTGACGATAGATCCGCGATTTATCAACGAGGTGGGCATGGATTTCAGGCTTCAGGGTGTTTCTCCCGGTGTGGATTCCGGTAACGATAGTTACAACAGTCTTGCAACAGATATCCGAAGAAATAACTTTGGACGGAAAAGGGCTAAAACGGATGCCACTCAGACGGGGACGATTGATCGGGGAGCATTTGAGTACAATGAAACGACAGAGGACAGCGACCGCGACGGTATTCCGGATATTGTGGAAAATGAGGGTTGTACAGGTCCTGCATTCTGTGATACAGATGGAGATGGTGTTGAAGATATTATAGACAATGATAGTGACGGTGACGGCATTCCAGACGACGTTGAAGATACGGCCTGTACGGGTGCATTGCCATGCACCCCAACCGATACGGACAATGACGGCATTCCTGATTTTCAGGATCTGGACAGCGATGGCGACGGAATAGCGGATGACGACGAAAATTCAGATTGTACGGGTACGTTGCCATGCACCCCAACGGATACGGATGAAGACGGGACTCCGGATTATCTGGATGCGGATAGCGACGGCGATGGTATTCCGGATGTTGTGGAAGACAGCTTTTGTGAAGAGATGATGATGCTTGGAACCCTTTCCCTGGTTGAAGCGACCACCACTACGTCTACATGTGACAGTGATGGAGATGGCACACCTGATTTCAGGGATCTCGACAGTGACGGCGACGGCATTCCGGATTCGGTAGAAGACTCGGCCTGTACGGGCACATTGCAATGTACCCCAACGGACACAGACGAAGATGGCTTGCCGGATTATTTAGATACTGACAGCGATGGTGACGGCATTCCTGACGACGTGGAAGATGAAGCCTGTACGGGTGCATTGCCATGCACCCCGACTGACAGCGATAATGATGGCACACCGAATTACCTGGATTTAGATAGTGACGGAGATGGTATTCCTGACGAAATTGAAGATACGGTGTGTACGGGTGCATTGCCATGTACGCCGACGGACAGCGACAATGATGGTACGCCCAATTATCTAGATATAGACAGTGACAACGATGGTATCCATGATGATGTGGAAGATGGTGAATGTAGTGGCACAGCACCATGTACACCAACAGATTCAGACGATGATGGTACACCTGATTATCTGGATGTAGACAGCGATGGCGATAATATTCCGGACGCCATTGAAAACGACGCCTGCGACATGTTCCCGGATATGCCGGTGATTACAGTCATAATCAATGCAGGGGTTAGCACCACATGTGATGCTGATGAAGATGGTATTCCGAATTACCTGGATGTAGATAGTGATGGGGATGGCTTAAGTGATAATGATGAAGACCTAGGCTGTTCAGGCACAGCTCCTTGTACGCCGACGGATACAGACGGAGATGGCTTGCCGGATTACCTGAATGGTTGTACGAATCCCGACAATCCGGGCTCTATTGCTGCTGAGCAATATATTTGTGAGGGCATGGTCCCTGCCAAAATTGCCAGTCTGTCTCTTCCGTCAGGAGAAACCGGAGATCTCGAGTACAAATGGCAGTCATCTCCTTCTGGAGGGGGCACCGGATTTGTAGATATTCCAAACTCAAATTCACCGGAATATCAGCCGGGTGCGCTGGCGCACGACAGGTGGTACCGACGTCTTGCGCGGGTGGATTGTGAAGAGGACTGGAGTGAGGCAGCCATCTCTAATGAATCTGCTGTCATCGTGAAGAAGCCGTCGAACCAGTATTTGGTAGTTCAGACGTTGCAACAGCCAAAGTGTGATCCGCCGACAGGGTGCAAAGTGACCATTAGTGGCTTGCCGGTGGCCACCTGGCGCATGGAGCAAAACGGTCCTGTAGATGGGTATATTAATGGCAGCGGCAATCCATATACGATTGAAAATCTCCCGGATGGGGTATACCAGTTTAAGGTAGCGACACCTGCAGGTTGCTTACAGACACCTCCGTTTGGGGTGATCATCATAACATATTAAAATACTATGTAGTCAAGGTATATTGTAGAGAGGAAAGGGGTTGGATGAAAATTCAGCCCCTTTTTTCTACAGTCAATTCAAGTTTCACAAATACTCAATTGCGTCATGAAAAAATGGCGTACGTTAGATATTTACACTTTCAACTTTCTGATGTACGATTCACTCAATCCCGTAGCAACTGAAATTTCACCGATTTTAGCCCCGTTTTTTCTCATTTCAGCTACCATTTGCATGCGTTGTTGCTGAATGATAGAACCGGGCTTATCCGGTTCAAAAAGGGAGTACACATAGGTCGCATTCGTATTGAAATGGTCATTGATGGAGCTTATACTGGCAGTGGTCAGATTTTGACGAATGTATTCTTCGATTTGCTCACGGTTTACCACTGGCTCTGAAATTTTCTCCAGTTGCTCTTTGCTTTCCTGGAGTTTCTTTTTCAATTGCGTAAGCCAACGCACTAATAAAATGATAATCATCAACGCAATGGCAAGTACTAAAATATAATAGGTCGGAAATGTCGCAATCTTGCCTTTGCTTTCCGTATTTTTAGCAATTATTTTTAGTATGGCATTAACGGGGAAACTATATATTCCATTTATGCTACCGGCATGGACTATATTGTTTTCGAGGTACAAAGCCTTGCTGTTAAATTCAACTCCCTCAATCACAGCAGATAAGGCATTGTTTGCCGTATTGAAGTAAAAGAGCCCCAAATCGGTTCCTATCAGAAATTCGGAAGGACTGACGGCAAGCAGCGTGTGTGCCTTGTTGAGGGTAGCCAGTTTTCGTTGGGTCCCATCAGAATAGATCACATGAAGGCCACGGCTCGTGAGCAGGTAGTAATTTTTCAATGTAACACATCCACTCAAGATTCGATCATCTACCTGGGCTACGGTATCAATGATTTGCTTTTCTATATTTCTTGTAAGTAATACATTATTGGCTGCAAAAAACAGGGAATTTCTGGTTTCTCCCAACAGGTGAATCTGTTCTCCCGGAAACTGATACAATTCTTTTGCGCTGGACATTTCCTTATTCATTTGAATCAGTTTTCCATTTGCCGCCACGTAATACATGTTTTCGCTAGTTGAATAATACACATCGTAGACGTATTGAATGGGTATCTGGCTCAAGCAGCTGATTTTCACCTCTGTCAGTGTCGTGTCAGTGGCACTGGAAGGCATTTTGAATATAATCAGTCCGCTGTAACAAAGAAATGCCAGGTCATTATATTCTCTCATGTAGTAGTCACAAAATCTGGGGAAGTCTATTTTTTTTCCTTTATAAAAAACGCCGGAATAGCTGCCTACCCAGTGCTCACTCATGGTTCGGATGCTTATATTCTGGTATGAAACAGTATATGGAGTAAATTCAAAGGTGTATAATATTCCGTTTGACACGATATATAAGTGATCATCAGATTGTGCGTGATATTCCTCTCTTCCTTTTTCAGGGTAGGGCAGGAGATAGAGAAGTTTTCTTTCTTCATAATTTTTAATACCATCAGGATGAATGATGATCTTTTCGTCCTGGTCAACTGTAATGTATCCCTTTTCTTCATTTATTTTGTGCAATTCATCGCGCTTTAATTCATATACGCCATCGGATGTACCGGCATAAATTTGACCATTTCCTGAAGTAATCACATTGTAAAAGAAGGGCTTGGATTGCATAGATATGAGCAATGTGTCAGATGCGCGTAAGTTGTGTACATCACTGATGTAAAACACAATCATGGTGCATAGGAATCTGAAAAGAACTTGGCACATTGTCGAAAATTTCATTGGAAAAGGGAATCTCATTCTGAGTGGATTTGTTTTTCAATTATCTAAGTACCGGTACATCAGTGTAGGCCCTGAATTAGGATTTTTTTTCTAACCGGAAACTAACACGAAAATAAAATAAGCTGAGTATAAATTTTATGAACGCATAATAAAAATCAAACTTCCTTATTTTTTTTTACCATTTATGGATGTTTCTTCTGTGAATTTTGATGTATTTTATGGATAAATAAAAAATTCATTAGGTCTATAAAAAATAGCAAAATGGATATTATTTAAGTAGTTTATTGTTTTTGTCCAAGACTGGATGTTTTGTTTTTGTCCATAAAAATAAGCTCTGTTCATATATGAAAAAGTAAATTTGTAATTAGGTGCACGCTGATTCAAGCTTCATCTTTGAGTTGCAAAGTCATGCACCTGAGAGTAAGACAAAAAAGGACGACCTGTTTTTTGGTTTCGGTTTATGCTGTGTTTATAAAGGTGCAGGTACAATTGTATTTACCAAAATTAACACACAAGTAATGAAAATTTTTTGTTTTAGTGCTCTTATCCTAAGCTTATATTCCTTTGTGCTGCATGCGCAGGTGACCAAAACGGTAGGGGCAGGAGGTGATTACACTACATTAAAGAGTGCCTTCGACGATATTAATGCCGGTATAATCACCGGCAATATTGAACTTCAGGTAATTGATGATATCACAGAAACGGCCTTAGCTGTACTCAATGCTTCTGGCTCAGGAAGTGCGTCCTACACTGCCATCAAAATATATCCTACTGTTTCGGGTAAAAGTATATCAGGCAACTTTATTGGCGCCTTGATTCAGTTGGACGGAGCAGATAACGTCACTATTGACGGCCGGCTGAACCAGACAGGCAGTGCAAGAGACCTGACCCTCGAAAACGGCAATACCTCCGGAAAAGTGATTGAATTTGTCGGCGGCGCGTCCACAAATACAATTCGGTATACAACGATCAAAGGAGCCAATGCGGGGGCGGCCAATGCAACATCTGGTGTCATCCACTTCAACAGATCAGTCGTTGCCGGAGGGAATAGCGACAACGTTATTGAATATAATGCTATAACCAAATCAACTACCCATCCCCGAAATGTGATTTACTCTAAAGGATCGGCTGCGCCGGGGCAAAATAAAAACAACCAGATTACAAATAACGAGTTTTTTGATGTGGCGGTGGTCAATACCGCCGATGTACTGGATACGCGATCCATCTATATTGACTCATTCTCATCAGAATGGGTGATTTCGCAAAATTCCTTTTATGAAACAACAGCACTGGCACCTGCCAATGCCAATCCCATCCGAATGATTTCCATCGTTTCCGGAACTACAGGGGGAGGATTTGTGATATCGGGCAACCGCTTTGGTGGAAACGCCGCCGACGGAAGTGGGTTTTACACCAAAAATAGCGGGCAGCGCAATGATATTTTTGTTCTTGCTGTCAACGCAGACTCTACACTGGCAACCTCAATCCAGGGCAATACATTCGCGGGTTTTGCTTGTAACAATACCGGGGCGGGCGCGATCGACTTAATTACAATTACCGGAAAGACATCTGTTAATATCGGAACAGTCCTTAAGAATACGTTTGGGTCTATGACGGATACCTCTTCAATTGTGGTAAACAATACGCTTACCGGTGGACGGGCGAAAGCGATTTCGATTGCTTCGACTGGAGTAGTTAACATTTCAAATAATGACTTTGGCGGCATCACGACACGTACCTTGACTGGCGCGCTTGCGAATAATATCACTTTGCTTGAATGTACATCTGCAGTAACGGCTGCCGTGACGATTCAGAATAATACGTTTGGTAGTTCCATTGACAAAAATATTATTGCACAGTCTGCTTCCACTGGAAATAACCAGAATGTTCTGGGTCTAACCATTAACGGTACAGCAACGCACCTGATTCAGGGCAATATTTTCCAGAATATTACAAACAACGGAACGCAACAAAACTCGGTAGCATTAGCTATTCAGGTGGCAAAAGGGACCAACACCTTACAAAATAATACAATTCGTTACATCCTGGGGACAGGCAGCGGGACCAATGCCAACTTTACAGCAGCGGCTGGAATTGTTTTAAATGGCACCATTTCCGGGGCCCAGAACATCACTTCCAATACCATCCACAATATAGGGCATTTGACCAAAACAAGCACAGGCTTTGCAGTAGGAATACGATCTTATATGACAGCCAGTGCCACCATGCCAATCCAATTGTCAAGAAATCTCATTTATAATATCACATCACTCTCCGATGGAAGTGGGGAGGTGATCTTGACAGGAATCATTGCGACCAGTGGAGATATTTTTAACAATATCATCACTTTATCAACGGATACTACCTGTGTGCTTAGTGGTATTTTGAATTATGGGGCGAATGTAAAACATAATACTATTTACATAGGTGGATCACCCAAATCAGGTGCACGCAATTCAATAGGGTATTGGGACGCGACGGGAACAACTGTTCGGGTCATCTCAGGAAATATTTTTCGGAACACTCGGTCCAATGCGGGTACTTCAACCGCATTTCACATGGCAGCCTTTATGACAGGCACTACTGGTTTGACGAGTGATTATAATAATTACAGCTTTTCCGGTAGTGGAGGAAGTGTGGGTGGTACACGGCT
>JAJTEZ010000132.1 GCA_021298335.1 Saprospiraceae bacterium
CCCAAAAGAATATCCAGCCTTCACTGATAAAGCTCTGACACCGACAAGCCCCATTGAGCAAGGTGGTCCTGAATATGACTGCCTGAAGTTGAGTTTGATTACCGAAGAACTCGCTCAAGAACCGGCATTTTTTCCGAATCCTGTCACCGAGACGTTAATCTTTCGCATAGGGGGGCAATGGAGTATTTTGAACCAAGTAGGCCAGACGCTTTTGTCCGGTGTAGCAGAATCAGAAGTCAGGCTTTCATTATCTGCTCTGCCAGCAGGGCAATACATTTTGCGTTTTACTCCTGTCAATGGCAAGAAAACGCACATTTGTTCATTGATAAAAATGTAACATGCAAGGAATTCTTTTCATTTTATTGACAGTAATATGCAGTGGTTTACTGTCAGGGCAGCAGACGGTCGGTCTGCTTAGCTATCAAAAAGACAAAAGCTTTGGTGGATACAATCTGTTGTACCCGCACAATCAGCCCAATGTGTATTTACTCAATGCCTGTGGCGAAATTGTACATGTCTGGCCGGATAGTTCTGTCTGGAGACCCGGCAATACAGCGTACCTCACACCAGATGGAAAGCTCATAAAAACAAAAAGGAGTAAAAATGTATCGGGCAACCCCATCTGGTTTGGTGGAGGTGGCGCCATTGTAGAAATCAGGGATTGGAACAACAAGCTGGAGTGGCGTTTCGAACGAAATGACACCCTGGAGCGCCTCCATCACGACATCCGGCCCATGCCCAACGGTAACATACTAATGAATGTTTGGGTAAAAAAAACAAAAGAGGAAATGGCTGCTGCGGGCAGGGATACTGTGCGGTTTAAAGAGGCAGTGTTACTCACTGAATCCATTATCGAAGTTGATCCAAAATCGAATGCCATTGTCTGGCGCTGGAATCTCTGGGACCACATGATACAGGATGTGGACACCAGCCGTCCCAATTTTGGGGATGTGGCAACGAATGCAGGGAAAGTAGACATCAATTATCCTTACTTTACAGATGGAAGCTGGTATCATATGAATGCTATTGATTATGATGAAGAGCTTGACCAGATCCTTGTATCCATCCCGACACACAATGAAATCTGGATTCTGGACCACAGCACCACTACGGCGCAGGCTGCCACGAACAAAGGTGGACTTTCCGGCGTAGGCGGTGACCTGATGTACCGATGGGGGAATCCTGCCACTTATCGAAAAGGTACTGCAGACAACAAACGGATCGGATACCAGCACGGTGTGCACTGGGTTCGCCAGTTTATCCCTTTGTCGAATGGCAACTACGGCAAAATCAATATTTTCAATAACCGTGCCGGCAACAATTTTTCGGAGGTACAACTCCTGAGTCCTCCCTGGGACATGTACGAATGGAAGTACAAAAAAACCGGAGGAATCTGGGGGCCGGAACAGGCAGACCAGGTGGTCAGGCATCCTGATAAGGAAAAACTATTTTCTGACATTCTCTCAAACGCGCAGTACCTTCCCAACGGCAATATGCTCATCTTATCGGGACGAACAGGCTATTTGTTTGAATTGACTCCCGATGGCAAAATAGTCTGGGAATATAAAGTCCCACTAAAAAATGGCGCGCGCGTAGAGCAGGGTACTGGTTTGGTGATTAACGACAATACCACCTTTCGGGTAATACGTTATCCGGAGGATTATAGTGCGTTTCAGGGAAAAGACCTAAGCGCCAAAGGCTTGCTGGAAACGAATGGCAACCCAGATTTTTGTAAGTCCATCTCATCTGTTCCTGACAACG
The DNA here is from genome assembly GCA_021298335.1 of Saprospiraceae bacterium. Taxonomy (GTDB): domain Bacteria; phylum Bacteroidota; class Bacteroidia; order Chitinophagales; family Saprospiraceae; genus OLB9. The sequence continues at coordinate 1,762 of JAJTEZ010000132.1, forward strand.
TGAACCCGGGTGTCGTTCAGATGTTTCCCAATCCTGCATCCCATGATATCAGAATTGAAGCATTGACAAAAACAAGTGCCCGCATTATTAGCAGAGATGGTAGTTTGGAGGAGCAGGTGATTCTGGAACCGGGTATCAACACTCTGGATGTTTCTTCTTACCCTGAAGGCTTGTATTTTCTGTATGTAGAAAATGAGATCGCCAGAGCATTTGTCGTCGAGAGGTGATTGCTGTCATCGGGCAATTTGTATAAAATTAAAAACCTGGGCAGCGTTTGATGCGACCCAGGTTTTTTTATTTCACAAAAAAGAAGGAAATAGCCTTCCTTGTGACAGATTCTTGTTAATTGTCTCCTTTCGGATTATCCAGCAAAGCTTTTCGGGAAAGTCTCAATTTGCCCGTTTTCGGATCTGTACCAATGATTTTAATGGTAATTTTATCACCCACCTTCAATACAGTGGTTACATCTTCGATGCGTTTGTGGTCTATTTCCGAAACGTGAAGAAGTCCGCTTTGTCCAAAAAACTTCACAAAGGCTCCATAAGGCATCAAAGATTCTACTTCAGCCTCATAAACATCTCCGATGCTTGGCGTGAAGGCAATGCGGGTAATAGCTTCGCGTGCTCCTTTAAGACCTTCAGCATTCGTGCTGGCAATCGTGACTACTCCTTTGTCGCCAACTTCTTCGATGTTGATAATCGTACCTGTACGAGCCTGGATTTCCTGGATAATTTTACCACCTGGTCCGATCACAGCTCCAATAAATGATTTATCGATTATCACCTCCACCATTCGTGGTGCGTGAGGTTTCAGATCTTCTGCAGGCTTTTCGATGGCCTTACCCATTTCATTGAGGATATGCAATCTGCCTTCCTTCGCCTGCATGAGTGCCTTCTCGAGCGTTTCATATGGCAATCCATCTACCTTGATATCCATCTGGCAGCCGGTGATACCCTTAGTGGTTCCGGTCACCTTAAAGTCCATATCTCCAAGTGCATCTTCATCTCCCAGAATGTCTGAAAGAATGGCCGAACGCCCGCCTTCAGCGATCATACCCATGGCAATACCGGAAACCGGAGCCTTTATCTGGATACCACCGTCCATCAGAGCCATAGAGCCCGCACAAACTGTCGCCATGGAAGAGCTACCATTGGACTCGAGAATATCAGAGACAATCCTGATCGTGTATGGAAGGCCTTCAGGCATAATCTTTTTGAGTGATCGTCCGGCGAGATTGGCGTGTCCTACTTCACGACGGCCCGGTCCGCGGTTTGGTTTTACTTCTCCGACGGAAAGGCCAGGGAAATTATAATGCAGGATAAACTTCTCATTGTAGTGCTCCAATGCATTATCTATGAGCATCTGATCCAGTTTTGTACCGAGTGTCAGAGATGTCAGAGACTGGGTTTCTCCCCTGTTGAAAATAGCGCTGCCATGTGCTGAGGGCAGGTAGTCGACTTCGCACCAGATCGGACGAATTTCATCGAGTTTCCGACCATCCAAACGAATATGTGAATCGAGTACCATGTGGCGAATGGTGTTCTTTTTGAGCTTATCAAAATACTCTGCAATTTTACCTGCGTTTTCTGCGACGTATTCTGCACCTTTTTGTTCGGTCAAAGTCTGCGTCACGAGTGAAGACACCTCTTTATATCCATTCTTTCTGGCATGCTTATCCAGAGCTGACTGGGAAATTGCGAGAATTTTGTCTTTCGCGATGGTTTCGATGTCTTTTTTCAGTTCTTCGTCAGTTTCAGGAAGAGCCATCTGACGTTTTACTGTTGCTTTCTCTCCAACTTTTGCTGCCAGATCAAGTTGAGCCTGGCACTGCACTTTTATGGCATCATGTGCAATTTTAATAGCTTCAACCAATTCATGCTCCTGGCACTCATTGGCCTCCCCTTCCACCATCATGACATCCTTCATGGTTGCGGCAACAATGAGATCGATATCAGCCTCTGCGAGTTTGCTTCGCTCCGGATTGATGACATATTCACCATGGATTTTACAAACACGGACCTCTGAAATAGGACCATACCAAGGTATATCTGAGACTGACAGTGCCGCTGAAGCAGCCAGTGCTGCGTAGGCGTCGGGCATATTTTGCATATCTCCGGAAATCAAGTTGATAATGATCTGGGTATCATTCAGGAATCCATCCGGAAAAAGCGGTCTTACTGCTCTGTCGACCAGTCTGGAAATCAGAACTTCATAATCGGAGAGCTTGCTTTCGCGACGAAAAAAGTTTCCTGGAATTTTGCCGGCAGCTGCGAATCTTTCCTGGTAATCCACTGAAAGAGGAAAAAATGACTGATCAGGCTTAGCCTCCGGACTGGCTACGACAGTGGCGAGTAGCATTGTATTTTCTACCCGAACCACTACAGAACCATGAGCCTGAGTAGCGAGTTTGCCAGTTTCGATCGTGACTTCCTTCCCATCCGGAAGGCGAAACGATGTAGTAATAGGAATAATGTTTCCCATGATGTGCGTTAAATTAAGTGAAAAAAAATCCATAACCCATACCAAAACAACCAGATATCTGGAAATGTACCGAAAATCTGGTCATACTAAAGGGATGCAACAGAATGGGAGGCGGTAATTCCGACACATCCTTGACATGACTTTGCAAAGGTAAGGAAATATTTATTATGTTTAAAAGAAAGTTGTTTTTTGCCCAAAAGACAAAAAAAAAGGCGGAAAAATTCCGCCTTATCTTTATTTTCTGATTCCGAGCTTTTCGATCAGCGATCTGTAAGCCTGAATATCTCGGCTCTGCAGGTATTTCAGCAGACGCTTTCTTTTACCAACAAGAGTCAGCATACTACGCTTGCAGGAATTATCCTTTTTGTTATCCTTCAAGTGCTCAGATAACGACTTGATTCTGTATGTAAACAACGCAATCTGGCCCTCAATAGAACCTGTGTTAGCAGCAGAACCACCGTACTGCGCGAAAATTTCGTTTCTTTTTTCTTCTGATAAGTAAACAGACATGTTTAAATTTTATTTTGTTACCAATGATACAAATTACGGAAATCTGTAAATAGCGGCGCAAACATAACGTTTTATTTTCGTAACAGCATTATTTTTTCAAAAAATCAAAGAAAACTTTCCTTTCCTATAGATTGCGGTTTCTTTGACACTACCTTTGCAAAAAACTATCTATGAATCTTAAAAACAGCTTCATTACCTTGATTTTTTGCGGCAGTTTTGTCTCGTCGTATGTGCATGCACAGTTTTCATTTTCCGCATTTTCCGGTTCAGAGGCTTCCGGAATGGCTGGGTGTGGTGCAGCTACAACGGGTGACGGAGCATTATTTTCGAATCCTGCAGGCCTACCTGAATTGCGGAAGGCGTTGGTTGCCCTGAATGTTGAAAATAAGTTTTTACTCCCTTCCCTAAACCACTGTCAAATTGCAGCAGCCCTTCCAACTTCATTAATGGTGATTGCTGCAGGTTGGTCCAGGCATGGAATCAATCAAGGTCCGGAACAAAAAATATGGGCGTGTTTTGGCAAAAAAACTTCATCCCGGACCTCTCTTGCCTTGAGGATTAGTTACCTGACTCAGATGGCAGAAGGCTATCAGACATGGTCTTCGTGGACGACCGAGCTGGGGTTTCAATCGGTAGTGAGCAGCTCAGTGAGGGTAGGAATCTACATATTCCATCCGTTTGGACTAATCCAGGCACAATCGGGGCTTGAATCCAGGTTGAAAGCAGGTTTTCAATACAGATTGTCGGATAAATTGTCTCTTTCAGCAGACATAGACAAACCAGCATGGAGAAGCTGGGTAGTCCGAACAGGGCTGTCATATTCACCTGTTCCAATGGTTACAATCCGTGCCGGCCTGGCTCCAAATCTGGGCATTACGAGTGGATCCATTTCATATCTATGGAAAAAAAATACCAATATTTCTTTTGTCGTAGTTGTGCATCAGAACCTGGGAATGAGTTCTGGTGTTACCTTTGTGCAACGCTTTTCTTCAAACAAAAGCAAAGAACACAGATTTGAAAATTCTCTTTCTGACATCCCGCTTCCCCTACCCGCTCGAAAAAGGTGACAAACTCCGAGCCTTCCACCAAATGAGGGTTCTCGCAGCCCAGCATGAAGTCATCCTGATGAGCATCATAGACGAGACGCCCGCACCGGAAGCAGTGGAACATGTTCTGCCTTTTACCCATGGATTGTACTTGCTGACCGTTCGTCCGGTCGACAGATTTTTCTCTATGCTTTCGGCCTTTCTGAATGGCATGCCGTTTCAGGTGGCCTGGTTTTACAGCAAGGCACTACGAAAAAAACTTAACGCGGTAGTCAGTGAACTAAAACCCGACCATATCTACTGCCAGCTGCCGCGGATGGCAGAGGACAATCATTTCCCAACAGGATAAAGATTCATTCCGCTTTCCGGAAGCTGCAGGCATGCACGTCGTACAAAATGGTATTGATGACAGTTTTTATCAGTCGGAAGAAGAGTCCAAAGCCGAATTTGACCTGGTGTTTATCGGCAATCTTTCTTACCTTCCCAACGTGGAAACAGCCGAGTTTATCGTCAGAAAAATCCTCCCTTTATGTCCTTCAGATACCCGTATTCTTCTGTCCGGTGCAAGCCCGGATAGCAGAGTTCTTCACTTGCAACAGGACCGAGTCAAGGTCCAAGGGTGGACTGAAGATATACGAAAGGCATACAGAAGTGGAAGGGTATTTATGGCTCCTATGTGGGCGGGTACAGGCCAGCAAAACAAAATCCTGGAAGCAATGGCCCTGGGTATACCTTGCATCACCACGCCACTTGTCAATAATGCCATTGGAGCGACTCCGGAAAAAGAAATTCTGATTGCAAATTCGCCGGAATCGTTTGCAGAGTGTTTTCAAAGACTGATCAGTGACCCTGAATTTTATCAGCGCCTTCAACTTAACGCCACAAATTTTGTGAAGCAGCATTACAAGTGGGAACAAAACGTACAACTTTTAAGTTCTATTTTCTCAACCATCGAAAAGCATGAATTCAGCGAATCCAGTCATAAATGACCATTTTCAGCTCAACACCATCGAAGAGGCCGTCCAAGACATCAGGGAAGGAAAAATCATCATCGTTGTCGATGATGAAGACCGGGAAAATGAAGGTGACTTTATTTGTGCCGCAGAGAAGATTACACCCGAGCTTATCAATTTCATGGAGACGCACGGCAGGGGCCTAATCTGTACTCCCATTGAAGAGGAAAGAGCTGACCAACTGGATCTTGATCTGATGGTGAAGTCCAATACAGCTATGCACAACACCGCATTTACGGTTTCCATAGACCTCATTGGTCAGGGCTGTACCACAGGCATTTCGGCCTACGACAGAGCGACAGGGATCAGGGCTTTAGTACACCCGGACACAAAACCTGAAGATTTCGCTCGGCCCGGACATATTTTCCCACTGATTGCAAAGAAAGGGGGAGTTTTGAGGAGAACTGGACACACTGAAGCCGCCGTGGATCTAGCCCGACTGGCAGGTTGCTACCCGGCAGGAGTGCTTGTGGAAATTTTGAATCCCGATGGAACTATGGCCAGATTGCCACAATTGATAGAAATTGGCCGGCAAATGAACATCAAAATCATCAGTATCCAGGACCTTGTAGCCTATCGAATGACGACCGAACGACTGGTCGCATTGGAATTGAGCCAGAAAATAGAATCACGGTTTGGAGTGTTTGACATTCACGCCTTCCGCCAACTTACCAACGGTGACATCCATTTTGCATTTACCCTCGGCAATGTAGATGCAGGAGCGCCGGTGGTGGCCCGCGTACATTCCGGTTCTGAAACCGGTGACCTCATGGGTATCTTGTTTGATGATTACACCTCACAACTGGCTGCATCAATTCAGTATATCGCCAAAGCAGGCAGGGGTGTGCTCCTTTTTATGCGGCACAGCGAAGATCCGTCGGCCATCAACGAGATTTCGGTATCGGGGCACAGATCTTGCGGGAGCTTGGCATTTCAAAAATCAGACTGCTGTCAAACCATCCCAGAAAAAGAATTGGCCTGATCGGTTACGGACTGGAAATTACCGAAAATATTCACCTTGAGTAATTTTACGGAAGAATCTGCTGTCATTCATTCCCCTTTACTAACCACAAACCGTCTGGTTCTGAGAGCAATGAGCACAGCAGACATAGACGCCTTTATTGAAATGCGCAGCGACCCTGAGACAATGCAATTCATCCCGTCGCCTCTAATCAAAGATGCACATTCAGCTATCTGCTGGATGAAGGAAGTAGCAGAACAAACAAAACAGGGAACCTGCCTGCACTGGGCAATAACTTCAAGAATCAATAGTGCCTTCATGGGCACATGTGGATTATTTCACTGGCAGCCCTTACACCGACGTGCAGAAACAGGATATATGATCAAGAAGGAATTCCGAAAAAGCGGTATTGCCACCGAAGCGATGCAGTCCCTTCTTGATTATGGCTTCCAGGCACTGGATCTTCATAGTATACACGCGAGTGTGATGTGTCGGAATGAAGCAGAAGCATCCCTACTCCTGTTGAGAAAACTGGGCTTTCAACTGGAGGTAGTCCGAAGAGAAGCAACATTCTGGCAAGACAATTGGTGCACAGAATATGATTTCAGCATCCTAAACAACGAATGGAAATAGGGGCAATCAAAATATCCTGACTACCATTGTGGGCAAAAATGATCCTCATTGTGGTATTCGCCAATATAGATAAAGCTTATTTCGAAAGAAGATAAGGATTTCCGGGAATTCAGCAACCTGCTAAGATTCTGGTCATAGCTCATTCCGATAATAAAATTGTTCATTTCGATCCCCGTCATCAGGATCAAAGCCTCCATTCTCGTCCCCTGAATGCCTTTCGCACCCCTGGCATACGGTCCAAACAGCAGGTATTGCCCTGCAGTTCTCGACAATTTATACCGGAAAGTAGCTCCCAGATTCACCTCAGAATAAGGCCCCTGAGACAAAGCATTCACGCGTGGCTGTAATGTCATCCGATCGCCGGTGCGGAAAGATGCCCCGGCGTAGGCAGACCATTTGGCGTGCAAAATATCAGTCTTGTTGATTTCGGCCCCGATGATGTCCGGGGTATTGAAAAAGGAAAGATTGGGCTGGTTGATATGAAAGTACCCCAGTCCTGCATGAAAGTTTATTTTCTTCGTGGGTGTGATTGAATAATGCAAGCCAATGCTAAGGTCTGTAAACGATTTGTTGTTGGGTGGCAGGAACTCGCCAGTTTCCAGTGTGTAGCCGTCTACTGCATTAAACTGATCCTGAAATGTGAGATCTTCGTAGCTGATGGATTTTTGAAACACACCACCCTGCACTCCTATGCCCAGGTACTGTTTGGTACGTTTGTCAATGACTTTGTGATAGGCCGCTGTCAGCAGGATTTGGTTGGTATTGTAATCAAAAGATGTCACTCGATCGCCAAAAAAAGTAATTCCGATACCCACAGCATCCGGTAGGTTGTTGGCTCCGTACTTGACATCAAACTTTACATCGCCTGACATGGCAAACGTGCGAAGTGGCGTATCAATGGCAGACCTCCACTGATCGCGGTAGAGTGTAGAAATCCGAAATGTCCCGTTATACGTCCCTGCAATTGCCGGGTTGAGGGTCAGCGGGGAAGCATAAAACTGTGAAAAGTGCGGATCCTGCGCATGAAGCTTTACTAAACTTACCAGAATAAAAAGTAAGGTGACGAGAGAATTTACCCGGCGATACCGCAAAACCCTCAACATATGAATGAATGAAAAAGGAACAAGCTGCATACGTCAATGATTGGATTCAGGATACAAAGGTACCTAAAATTCATTTTATCACATTTTGATTCAAGAATGGACCGATTTTTGCACCTGGATTGATAACGTTTAATATTTCGTTTCAGGTATATCCGGACCATGGCAAAAAAGAAAAAGGCAGATACCCGACATCTCATGCATGGCGTTTGTCCATTGAATGCCGTTCCTGTGAGATTCAAACCTGATGAAAGTTTCCCCTTCCTTTCGCAGCTTCTGTTTGGAGAAACGTGCCATATTCTGGAAAAGAAAAACAAGCATTGGTTTAAGGTCTTTTCGGAACAAAGCCAGGTGACCGGATGGATCCAGGCCATGCAGATTCAATTGATTGAGGAAAAGCAATTCATTGAATACAACAATAATTTTGGAATTGCCCTTGAAGTGTGTTCACCGGTCATGAGTGACGAAATCTCGATGCCTGTGGTATTAGGGAGTTCGCTGCCAAATTTTGATGGCATTTCCTGCCAGCTGGGCCAAACATCCTTTGTATATAACGGGCAGGCAGTAAAAACGGGAGAACTTGAATGGAACCCGGAGCTTTTCATAAAACTGGCAAAAAGATACCTGCACAGTCCCGAAATGAGTGGCGGCAGAACACCCTTTGGCATTGACTCCCCCGCATTGGTACAACAGTTATATGCATTCTTTCATCTGACATTGCCACGATTTTCATCAGATCAATTTCCTCTGGGTGAAATTGTAGATTTTGTAGAACTGGCACAACCCGGAGACATCGCCTTTTTTCATGACCAGGACGATAGAATTCACCATTGCGGCCTGGTGATTGGGCCAAAAAAAATATTGCATTCTTTCGGACAAGTGCGCATTGACAAGCTGGATCACCACGGTATCTTCCACACCGGCCTCCTGAAATATACTCACAAATTGCGGGTCATCAAGCGAATGGCTGTAACACAAATGCCTTAAGAGTAAACAAATTAGGCACAGCTGAAGTTAGGTGTAAATAAATTGGTTCCATTATGTTTGTTCCGTTCGACCAGTTGTCTGAGTATGCCAGAGTCTGGATCTACCAATCATCAAGGCCCTTCACGGATTTGGAAACATCCAATGTACAAAGCGACCTCCGCGCCTTTTTGAATGCATGGACGGCGCACAATGTTGCGCTCCTCGCTTACGGAGATGTATGGCATGACAGATTTGTAGTTCTGATGGCCGATGAAAGCCACCGGGAGGCCAGCGGTTGCTCTGTAGACAGGTCAGTTCATTTTTTGGAGGATCTGGAAAGAAAGTACGACGTGTCTCTGTTTGAGCGGAAAACTGTCGTTGTAAAAAACCCGGATTCTGGCGAGATGACTTCTATGGATCTGGAAGACTTAAAAAACAACCTAGAAAACGGCTCAATCAGTCTAAAAACACTGGTTTTTGATAATTTGATCAAAACAAAACAGCAATTCAAAGAGGAGTGGATGAAACCCCTTGAAGAGAGTTGGCACATTCGGTTCATCTGACAGAATTATGAAAAGGGATTTATTTATTTTCAAGAAAACACACAAACAAACATATGCATCGAATTTATCACCTCTCCACCTGTGATACCTGTCGAAAAATTCTTCAAAAACTCCCCGTGCAGGGTGTTGATTTGATCAATCTCAGAGAAAAAAATATTTCGGCTGAAGATCTGGACTTTATGAAAAGCAAAAAAGGGAATTACGAAAGTCTGTTTAACAAGAAGGCTCAAAAGTGGAAAGCAATGCCCGAATCAGACCGTCCGGTAAACGACCAGCAATTCAGAGATTTGATTTTATCTGAATACACGTTTTTAAAACGACCGGCAGCAATTGTCGGCAGCGATGTATTTGCAGGTAACGATGCATCGACAGTGGATGAGCTCCGCGAAGCTCTCAGCTAAGGGTTGTGTCCAGGGTCATCGGCATTGCAGTGTAATTGGTGGTGACGTCACCGTATTGGAAATATTGCCTGCCCTGTCTTTGATGTAAATGTCAAGAATCAACTCGTTGGAAGGAAATGCTTGTGGACTTTCACAAGGAGGAATGCCTGTATTTTTTGGAAAGATGCAGCACGTGGTATATAATTTAACATCAATAGTTCCTGAAATTCCATTTGCCGCTCCTTCGATTGGCACGAATGGTGCCTTAAACTCGCGAAATATCTCTCCCGTCCGCTTGTCTGTCATGAAAATATTTTTTTCAATCCCAGTGTCTGCTGTACCAAAATCTCCATCGCCATCGGTAAAAGACAAGGTCATAATGATGGAATCCTCGCCAAAAACTCCCTGGCGCATGGCATTTTTTGAAAAACCTTCAAAAGCCAGCGTGGGCTCATCCGGATAATTCGGGGCAGTCACACAGGAACTGATTGCAGCGAGAAAAAATAAGAACAGGATTTGCCGACTCATACGCTCTTTTGATCTGATAAAAATACTGTATATTGGGTACAAAAAGAGGAATGACCCCCATTTTTATCAGAAAAAGGGAAGAAATCTGGCAAAAACTGAGTATCTTTTTCAAAAAAAACGTCTTCCCTCCACAGGAATTATTGCTGGAGGTGTTTAATTTCCAGTTTACATATAATGAAGTCTACCAACAATTTTGCAGACAGATCGGCAAAACTCCGGACAAAATAAAAGTTGTCACAGAAATTCCATTCCTGCCCATTTCGGCGTTTAAACATCATCTGGTGAAAACCGGACAATTCTCCGAGGAAGAGATTTTTTTCAGTAGCGGCACCACCCTGACCAGGCAATCCCGGCATGCCGTCAGATCAACACAGCTGTACCTGGAAAATTGCAGAAGAATCTGGCAGCACGAATTTGGCCCAGTGTCTCAATACTGCTTCCTGGCGTTATTACCCGGCTACCTTGAGCGCCAGGGATCATCCCTCATCGCTATGGCCGACGATTTTATCAGACATTCATCTTTTCCGCAAAGTGGCTTTTATCTAAGAAACCATGACGATCTGGAGCTCCAGCTGATCGAATGCAGGGAGAAAAACATACCAACGGTACTCATTGGTGTAAGGTATGCACTGCTGGATTTTACAGATAAATACACGGTAAATTTCCCTGGGCTCATCCTGATGGAAACAGGAGGCATGAAAGGCCAAAGAGAGGAAATGACTAAAGTGGCCCTTCACGAAACAATCAAACAAAGTTTTTCTGTGACGGAGGTGTATTCCGAGTACGGCATGACAGAACTCCTTTCACAAGCGTATTCGAAGGGCAGACAACTCTTCAGTTGTCACAGTTCAATGAAAGTGAGCATTACGGAAATGAACGATCCATTTGCATCTGAAAAACCAGGAAAAAGCGGCATTGTCAATATTACTGACCTTGCAAACATCGACAGCTGCTGTTTTATCCAGACCGAAGACGTTGGCAGAATGCATCATACCAACAACTTCGAAATAATAGGCAGATTAGATATTGCTGATCTAAGAGGCTGCAACCTGCTGATAGATGAACTTGAATAATTATTGGAGCCAGGTAGACCAAGGTACGCGAGAAAGGAGCAGCACCAGCCCGAAGCCATAATAGAGTAAATATACTCTGGCAAGTTTGTTTTCAGACGCTGCTTTCAGTTTACGATATCCCACCGTAATGAGCACAATGGCCAAAATGTTGGTGAGCGGATGCTCTACAGCCAGCAGACGCTGTGTAGCATCTTTCATTGCTTCTCCTGAGAGGTTGGAAAAACCATATGGCGAAACTCCATATAAAATCAGCCCTGCTAAAAGCTGTATATGGGAGAAAATCATTCCAAAAAGGGCCAGTTTTCGAAAAAACACCGCATCAGATTTGCCTGCAAGTAAGGCATAAATTGCGTAAACGGTCCCAAAGAGAAGTGCCCCAAGTACTGCATAGGCGGCATAAGAATGAAAGGTCTGGACGATTGAATACATGTGTTTTGGTTTTATAAAATAATGCTGAATTGGATGCATTTGTTTTCGTTCCTATGATCTTTTCCAGGATATTTTCGGAAAAATGCAATCTTTAAGTGGAAATGTTTAATTTTATGTTTCAAATCCATTGATATGACTCATCCCATCTCTACGTGTTTTTGGTTTGACAACCAGGCAGCAGAAGCGACGGCCTTTTATGCAGGTATTTTCCCTGGTTTCAAGAAAATTTCCAGTAATCCTCTGGCAGAGGTATTCGAACTGTACGGAAGGAGATTCATGTGTTTAAACGGAGGCCCCGGCCAACAAATAAACCCCTCCATTTCATTTTTTATCCACACCAATGATCACGAATTTATTGCATCTCTTTGGGAGGAATTGAGCCGTGATGGCGGAGTTTTAATGCCTCTCAACACCTACCCCTGGAGCGAAAAGTACGGATGGTGTTCTGACAGGTATGGTGTAAACTGGCAGATCATGAAGAGTCAGGATGAGACGCCCAGAATCGTGCCCAGCATCCTGTTTACACATGAAAACTCCGGTAAGGCACAGGAAGCCATTCAATTTTTTTCCGGAATTTTCGAGAATTCCTCCATTCATCAAATCAGCAGGTATGAACAAGGGGAGCCAGATGTGGAAGGGAACATTAAATACAGTGAATTTACACTTGGCGCATTGCCATTCAGCGCAATGGATAGCAGTTACCCGCACCCATTCCAATTGAATCCGGCCGTTTCATTCATTGTCACTGTAGACACCCAGGAAGAAATTGATTTTTACTGGAATCAACTATCTGCAGGGGGAAGCGAGGACAAATGCGGTTGGCTGACAGACAAATTTGGAATGTCGTGGCAAGTTGTGCCCTCTGTGCTAGGGAAGCTCATGACAAATCCCGAAACGGCACCCAAAGCAGCCTATGCCTTTCTTCAGATGAAAAAATTTGTCCTGGCCGACTTACCCGCACCGGTTGAACCAGCCAGTTAGTGAATTGATAGGCCTGTGCTGGATGTCCTGGCTCTGAATTCAGGCGCATACAGGCATTCAATGGTGGCTGTGCCGCTCTGAAACATTCCTGCATGCGTCACCCGCACTTCATGTTCAAGAATGTATGTGCCTTTTTCCACACTCGGTATAAAATATGAGGCTGAAGCGTCACGAACTGAAGTGTAAAAGGATAAGCCCGAGGTATATCCATAGCCTGAACGCACCTGTAATGCCTCTGTAGCAGCGGGATTCGGAGTTTTCAAATGTAAGTATTCCAAGTGTCTATCGGCTTTAATTTGCAGCCGAAGCACGAGAATCGCCCCTTTTTGTACGACAGTTGGTGAATGCACAGGCACCAGAGTGACACCGATTTGCGAAGTGGTTTTTTGATACCACTGTCCTTCAAGTTGTAATTCTACCCCCTTGTCGGGTATTGCTTTGGATTCTTCTTCCAGATATTGGTGATAAAGCCCCCCCCAGATGAGAGATTTTCCCGGATTCTTCACGATAAGTTTTGCCTTCGTCCATTTCAAATAGCCTGTTCCCGCCTCCGCTGGCCTTGACAATACCCCTTCCGGCAGACCGAATAGCTGAACTTCAAAAGGAGTTGTATCTGATAGGAGATTAACAGGATCGTTGAGGTCTGATGACATAAGCATGGCGTAAACCGCCAGAATCGTAGCCCTCGGATATTGCCATGCTGAGCCCTGCTTATGCCGCAACAGCCATTGTTGTAGTTGGCGCAGTTCGTTTTCACGGAGTCCGGTCTCTGCAAACAGAAGCATGATCAGACTATGCCGTTCCAATGGCCAGTCATTCCACGCCTCACGACTAGCCGTTGACCAGTACATACCCAGCTGTTTGTTTTGCCTCGCCCTTTCTCTCAGAGACTGTACAATGAGTTGCCATGTTTTCTGCTGTTGACGATACAGGACAAAACCTGCCATAGCCTGATCGTAGATGCGCACTGAGGTCCAATATTGATTCACCTGACGTAAAAAATATTCTGAAGCAAGTCTGGCTTCCTGTTTCATAGATACGTGTGTAAAAAAACTTCTGACATAGAGCATGTGGATCACTTGTGCATCCAGGTGATTTGCCTCCGCATTCCCGCCGTATCGCCTGATCATGTCCAGGATTTGCTGATGGCGATCAATAAGCATTTTATCCAAATATCCGATTGCCCTTTCACTCAGCAACGCCCATGCCGGATCGTCAACAGTCAGAGCGCCCAGGTGCTTGAGGTGGCCAATCTTTTCCAGAACATATAAGGTGGTGAATGCGTCTGGTGCCGAGGAAGGAAGCCAGGAGATGGCTCCATTGGGCAATTGCCGAGCCAGAATTTGTAAATAAACGCGCGATGCCGAGCCTTGCAGCGCTCTCATCCATGGCCTCGGCTAACCAGGGTGTTTCCTGCAACATGACAGATTTAAGATCTTCCTGTTTCATGAGCGGACTTTTCAGCGCTTCAGGGTCTGACTGCCAGAGCCCAAACACGTCCCGAATCCGGGGATTCGTACTGACAATCTGACGTGCGAGCTGTTGAACAAACAGTTTTTCTGCCAGACCTATTGATGAGATATCCTGTTGAAAGGTGACTTGAGGCAGTGCCTGCACCACGTACCAGACCGGATGACCGACCATTTCAAACACATACCTCATATCATCCGCCGAAGCAGACAATGGTCCAGGTAGTGCGTTGAATGAGATTTCAGTTGTTTCACCCGCACCAACACTAATTGTCTGCGCATCTGTCAACAGTACCCGGCTCGAGTAGACGGGGATTGTATTTTGCTCTGCATCTGTCAATGCACCATTGCCCGCAGAAAATTTCCAGGTAATGGCCTGAAATTTACCTCGGGGCACTAAGACCTCCCACAAAATTGTCGTATCAGCTCCGGGAGCCAGTCGGATGGCCTCCATATTTCTGGCTGGACTGATTTGGGCGGTGATGTCTTTGCCTGAAAGCGCATCAAAAAACCGAAACTGCGCCGTACCCTGAAACAAACTATCCGTCTGATTTTCAATGCGGCCACTGATTTTCAGCTGATCGCCTTCCCTGAAGTACCGTGGCATGTAAGGAAAAACCATCACCGGCAGCCGCGTTTCTATCATTTTCTCTAAATACACTTGTGCAAAATCCCTGGTGTGACCAAAAATCATCAGTTTCCAGCGGCTCAAAGCCTCATTCATCGAGAACGAAACCTGGCATTTTCCTGTTGAATCCGTATAGATCCACGGATAGAAAAATACCGTTTCTTTCAGGTTTTTCCGGACGGAAACTGCATTTTTTGCAGACATTTCCTGATCCTCAGAAGGGAGATTTTCAATGGCTTCCTCCCTGGCTCCTTTTCCGGCAGACTGCGGCTGAATTCCTGCATCTTCCATCGGACTTTGTGCAGACCGCTCCATATACATGACCTGGGGATACAGGCGTTCGAAGCCCCTGAGCTCAGGAAACGTCATATCTTCGTATACCGTGGTATCAGCAAATGGAGGCCACAAAGCGCCATCAGATACCAGTTGGCCAACTCCGGGCCTAACAAGCTCAAATCTCCCCGAAAGATCAGGATAAAGCACCGTGTTCCAGCTGTTTGATACAAAATAATCCAGTGAACTATCATACATGGATGCAAGAAATTCCGTTTTTGGCATTCCATGTTTGCTCCGCACCAGAATATTTACTTTTTGTTGGCTACCCGGTAATGCCGCATCTCTGAGTCCCTCCACTTCGATTTTCAGGTACTTATCTTCCCATGGGACCTCGATTTTATCTGTTAGGTGGACCCAACGATTATTCCGCATATAGGAAATATAAACACCAATACCCCCAATTTCATCTGCAGTAATGGGAATGTTTATAGTAAGATGGCTCTTTACTTTCACCATAGAATCCGAAAGGAAGCGCTGACCCTGAAATACGACAACATGAGCCCACACGACTTGTTCAGGAGCTACTAGTTCTAAGCTGACCACCTCTCCGGGTTGTGCTGTGTTGTTTGAAAACCTGGAATACAGATATTTTACTTTTGGGAAGACCTTTTTTTGCCAGTCAGTCACCACGAAATACATCTTATGGGCCACTTGTGCTCTGCCATTTACCTCAGCTGATAACTCAAATTGATAAATTCCGGGATTGAGATTCCTAACCTGCGAAAACGGAGTACCCGCTGAATATTGTGCTGAATAGACTTTTTCAACAATCTTCAATGATTCGAACATTGCGATATCCTGACCATCTGGCAGGAACCTAATCGATTCATTAGCAGCAAATTGGCCACCGATGAAGGGCGACGATACCTGAGTCACACGTTGAGGGTCTGCGAGCCTGAACACAGTGAGAGTCGCGTTGGGAAATACTTGCTCGCCCTGCCAGTTTCGCGCAATAAATTTCAAAGATGAAGTATCTGAAACATCATGATCCTGAATGGATTTGCCATCCCAGAAAAAAGGTCTGTGAGACACAGAGATGACATTGGATGCTTCATGGCTCTCACCCCTGCTGTCGGTTACAGTAACTGCCACTTCATAGAACTGTACAGCGTCGCCATCCGAACCCGCATCCACAACATCCGGTGTCTGAAAAGGTACCACAACACGGCCACCACCATCAATTTCCAGGACACCGGAAGCCAGCACCTGCTCACCTTGGTCGGGAGGATAGACGCGACCTCGGCCCATAAACCAAAGATTCCTGCTCTTTCGCTTGATTACATATCGGCAGCTGGCTGATTTCAGAGCACTTCCTGCATATAACGAAGCAGAAAACTCAACATTGACGTTGCTTCCCGGTAAGATGACCTCTTTGACAGGCTTTGATTCAACAAAAAACACGGGTCGCCGATACTCTTCCACCTGGATCATTTTTGTTTCGTAAAGATCGTCACCTGATGTTACGACGAGGCTATAGCTGCCTGTTAGCCGACCAGTCGGCACCAAAACAGATCCATGAAATGATCCGAATTCATTGCTGACTCGCTCCTCTTCTGAAATGGTTTGTCCGTTGGGGTCGGTCCATCGGATTTTTACCATTGCATTCGGCAGAATGGATGGAACACCGTTCTGATCTTTCCGAAGTATGATTCCCTTAAAATAGATAGTTTGTCCGGGGCGGTAAATGGACCTGTCAGTCAAAAGATGAACACTTTTATGGGAAAAATTCCATTGAGCGACCGGCAGTGCCAGAACGTCATTCAGGATTAAGGTATCTCTTCCCTTCATCGCTGTCAATGAATACCAAGCATGCCCTGAAAGTTGCAGGCTAAGCCTACCCTGCCGGTCTGAAATCTTTTGAAACAACTTCCTTCTAAAAAATCGTCTCTCATCTGCACTGTATTCAGAGACTAAGATATCCGCTTTGACACTAGCCTGTGGTCTTCCATTAGTGCGATCAACAAACCTGACAACCGTGTTTTGGTATTTCGCGTATGATGTCCACACCAGGTCTGACACCTGGAAGATGGCAGCTGGCGGATTTGAAACCTTCCCTTCACCAACGTCCATGACTGCGACATAATGCCCTGTTTTCAAGGATGGAAAAGAAATTATCACGTTCGTATCAATGCCTACCTCCCAGTGATTCAATTGTACAGTCCTGATCAACAGGGGTTTGCGAAGAATATCAGCATTCCAAACTTCACCGGCTTCTATACTCTTCTGTATGGACAGAAATTCCTGAGAATTGATTTTATAAATGATGCAGTTGGCTTCTCCCACATTTTTCAGTGTTGCCATGATTTGCAAAGGGCGTTTTGATGGAATGACTGCTTCGGCCTGAATGCGGCAATGAGACTGGTGCAGCTGATGGAGTAAGGCCTTGCAAAGTCTTGCACCGGACGAAGTGGGAAACTTTGCTACAGCTGCATTACACAGGCTGTCAATAAGCTCTGCATTTTTGTTTTTTTCAAGTGCCTGATAATAAAACTGCGCGATGGTATGAGCGATCGTGGTAGAATAAGCCGTCCGGCTACTGCTCTCCAGTAGTGTATCCAGTGCGTTGATGTACAGACGATCTCTTTGAATACCCTGAACATGCTGGTAAACATATTGTATTCTGCCAAGATCCCAGTAAGCTTGGGCTTCCTGGTTTTGGTGTGTAGTAGCTTGCTGAATGCCCACCTGGTAACAACGGAGTGCATCCGACATACAAGTTTCAGCACCCAGTTGTACCTGGGGAATGCGGGTAAATAATTCGCCTCTCAGATACCATTTATCAACATTTGACAACGGAGGCTGTGAAGTACACGAAAATTCATCTCGTTGTCTGTCATAAAAATCAAGAGTGCGTTTGAGCAGCAAATCCAGCAATGAAGGCGCCACCAGTGCTCCGGCTTCGGAAAACTCTGTCAACAATTCCGGCATAGAATCTACCGGGATATGCAGTTTATCTGGATGTTCGACAGATTTTTGAAACCAGTACCGGGCTGTATCGCGAAACACCTCTACCGACCAGGACGAAATATCCGGACCGGCAGCATCTTTTACCGGAGTCCTGCCGGCAATTTCGTAGCGGCGGCTGTTCTGAAAATTTTCATACCACTGGCCAAGCCATGACGCGGCGATGGAAATGAGGGAATGCCTTAGATTTTCATCATTGTCAGAAAGCATGGGAAAGTATTCTCCGGAAGCGGAAATCCATTTTTGCAAATAATGCCGACCGGAAGATTCTTCTTCTTCGGTTTCTGCAGACAGGTCCACCAATTGACGAATGGCTTTCAATTGCTGCCAGGGATTACGCTCTGTTCTCGCCCTCTGTAGGATCTCTAGTACTTTTGCTTTTGCTGATAGAGGCAAGCCCTGATGGTTCAGTGAATCTGACTGGTGCCAGGCCTTAGCATACGGATCAGTGAGACCAACTTGTGCTGAACCTGGTTGTCCGATGAAGAAGCAAACGACTATGAGAAGGAGATGATTTTGCATGAGCCAGGGTATGATAAAAAAATAACGATATTATCGCCCAGATTATGATGAAAGATACGGAAATTCTACCAATCATCAGCCTGTTTATGTTAAAACAGGGCCTGAGTTGAACCACCGTGGACTTTTAATTTCGAAAGTATCGTCGGTGCAGTTATTCTCAAAATCTACAAATTTGTAGGTAGGTTTTTAGTGCGATATTTTACTTAAAAAGTTGATTTTCAGTTATTTGAAATCATTTTTTGTATGCCTGGTTACAAAAAAAAAGGGCTGCAATAAGCAACCCTCTTTCATTTATCATCAAACAACAGATTACCCGTTGTGAGAATATCTTCTCTCTTTAATTTTAGCTTTTTTACCTGTCAGCTGTCTCAGGTAGAACAGACGGGCTCTACGTACTTTACCTCTTTTAAGCACTTCAATGGAGGCAATGGCCGGTGAAGAGAGAGGAATAATACGTTCCACTCCCACGCCATTAGAGATTTTACGTACTGTAAAAGTCTTGGTTGCTCCCTCACCACTGATCTGGATCACATCACCGCGGAAAACCTGAATTCTTTCTTTAGCTCCTTCTATGATTTTATAACTAACTGAGATATTATCACCCGGTCTGAACGAAGGTAATTCTCTTTTAGGGGTCAGTTGTTCGTGTACGTACTGGATAAGATTCATGGAAATAAAGTTTGTTTATATTTCGGACCGCAAAGATAGGTGTATTTTTCTATTTTATACAATTTATTCGTAAAAAATGTCGCAATCTTCGCAATGTCAGAAATTAAAATGTTAAAGTTGGCGATTTTTTTGTGTGAATGCTGTACTTGGATAACTTTGTAACCTCCAATACTCGTATTGGCCATGCAAAATTCCAAAAAACGACAAAGAATGTATTCTTATAGGATTCTTTTTTCTGATTACATACCTGACCGTCTCACAGTAGTTGTACTGGTATTTTTCGGTTGGGTGTATTCGGTTTCGTGTCAGACAGGTTTGCAGATTGAGCTCGAAAAGATTTCAAAAGGTATATTGCACAAGCAGGCTTCCATTGGTGTCGCACCATATGACATTGAATCCGGCGAATGTCTGGGCCAACTAAAAAAAGACGAGCAATTGGTGCCTGCATCCAGTCTAAAGCTGATCACTACCTTCTCTGGTTTGCATATTTTGGGGGAAGAATTCGAATATGAGACCCGAATCACGTATGATGGCATCATTTCAGGTGACAGTACATTGATAGGAAATATATATATTGAAGGAAGTGGAGATCCGACACTAGGTTCTAACCGCATTCCAGGATGGCCAAACATGGACCAGCTGATGTTCCGCATAGCCGGTGATATAAAAAAGGCAGGAGTCAGATGTATTCAAGGAAGCATC
>JAJTEZ010000133.1 GCA_021298335.1 Saprospiraceae bacterium
ATCGAAGAGAGATTTTCGGGCCCCCCAAAGCCGTGGTCCAGTGTCCACCCAACGAAGGAATGCCAGAGCTCACCAGCACCCGCTTCGACAACAACCGAATCCTCAGTTTCCTCTACGATCCGAATACCGGGGATGGCAATTTTTACAATGCACACGTTTTGATCCTCTGTAATCAGAACATTGGAGCCCCCACCCAGCAGACGTATTTCATCTTCCGGATTTTGTCCGAGTAGGGTTTTGAACTCCTCTTCACTGTACACGACATGGAAGTCTCGCGCATTGGCAGAAATTCCAAAAGTATTGTATGGTTTTAGGTTGGTGTTTTCCACGGTAATCGGTTTACAGCTCACTATCCGGATTGTTGATTTTTTTTATCATAGGATAATTCAAATCAAATTGAATTCCGGTGTTGAGACTCACCGCCCCGTTATCAGGATTATAACCGGATCGAGCAAAGCCATGCCCTGTAAAGCCACTGACCCCAAATCCATAGCTCACTTGAATCACATAGGTTTTGAAATAATTTCGAATAATTCCTTGAGCTATTGCTTTTTCATTTAGTCCATAAAGTTCAGTCCTATTGTACTGAATTCCACCACCAACACTCCATCCCTGCACGCCTTCCCGATCAAAACTACTCAAGCCCTTAAAGTTGATTTTGGCAAGAATGGGAATGGCAAGTGAACCCAGACCTTTGTTTTCAGCGGCAGATACAGCAAAGAATCCCGCCACTGCTTGCGCTTCAGCAGAAAAGGAAACCTTTTTATTTCCTACCCAAAGTTTAGGACCTAAGCCCAGATTCAATAGAATACTCCCCGCTGATCGCGAACCACTTTCCAGATCATTCTTCGGGTTGACATACCTCTGGTACACATCAAGTGATCCCGTCAGACCATATCCAAACTGTGCGCGCGCCGGTATCATGTGGAGCAGCGAAAGCATCATGATAATGAATGTGCGATTTCTCATATTTATAAATGTTATGCTTCTTCCTGAGCGGATGTTTCAAATTGTAATTTTGCCAGATTCTGGTAGATTCCATCATTCATCTGAGTCAGTTCCTGATGGCTGCCCTTTTCAACAATCTTGCCTTTGTCCAGCACATAAATACAGTCTACCTCCCGGATAGTGGCCAGCCGGTGTGCAATAATGACGGAAGTTCTGTTTTGCATCAGCACGTCCAACGCTTCCTGAACCAGCTTTTCTGATTCTGCATCCAAGGAAGATGTCGCCTCGTCTAGAATTAATATCTTTGGGTCTTTCAGTATTGCCCGGGCAATGGCGATACGCTGCCTTTGTCCACCCGAAAGCTTGATACCCCGCTCGCCCACAATCGTATCCATTCCCTGCGGAAACGAACCAATAAACTCAGTACAATTCGAAGATTCAGCTGCAGCAAGAATTTCCTCTTCTGTGGCTCCGGGCTTACCATAAGCAATATTTTCTCGGATAGTTCCGCCAAACAGCATCACCTCCTGCGGAACGATGCCCACAGTTCGTCGGTATGAGGTCAGATTGAAGGTTGAAATCTCTTTACCATCTACTAGAATCCGACCTGATTTTGGATGATAAAACTGCATCAATAGTTGCGCTAATGTTGACTTGCCTGACCCACTTTGGCCTACCAAAGCAATTTTTTGGCCAGGACGCGCTTCCAGATTGATGCCTTTCAAAACCTGCACGTCAGGACGTGAAGGATAGGAAAAGCAAACGTTGTCGTATGTAATGTGCCCATCAATCAGGAGGGGTTCGTGTGGTCCGTCTTCATCGATGGCTAATTCAGTGTCCGCATCAAGTATTTCCAAAATTCGTTCTGTTGCTCCCATTGCACTGAGTAACTCTGTATACAATGCCCCAAAACTAGCGATGGCCCCACCAAGGACTCCTGTGTAAATGATAAAGGAAAATAAATCACCTGATTCCATGGTGCCATCTTCCACCATCAACGCACCCTGCCACAAAATGAAAAATATGCCACCAAATAACACCGAGATGATGAATGCAAAAAATACCCCCCTGATCCGGGCAAACTGCAAAGATGTGCCCACAACACGCTCAATTGATCCTGCGTACCGACGGCTTTCCAGCCACTCATTTGCAAATGATTTGACAATGGCAAATGACTGGAAAGTCTCCTCCACAATCGTATTGGTCTCTGCCAGCTGATCCTGTCGTTCCTTCGACAGCCTGCGGATGTATCGCCCAAATACCATCGCAATGATCACAATTGCCGGGAAGGTCAAGAGCATAATCATAGACAACTGTGGCGTCCAGATGATGATCACGATGATTCCTGCAATCAGAATAATCAATTGACGAAAAAACTCAGCCAGCGTAATCGAAAAAACGGATTGCAACTTTTCTATGTCCGCAGTGATCCGGCTCGACAATTCTCCAACCCTCCGTTCCTCAAAGAAATAAACAGGTTGGGTGATGATTTTTCGGTATAAGTCTTTGCGCAAATCGGCCATTCCTTTTTCCGACACAATGGCGAAAAAGTATGTTCGTAGAAAACTGAGAATGCCCTGAAATACAAGGATAATCAGAAAGACAATTCCGTAATCTCTGACTTTCAGCCCCAGCTCAAATTTTGGCTTACCCACCGCCGTGTTGGCCATTTCTCCGGGCAATCCCAGCAAGGCCATAAAAACAAGGCTACCTCCGGCAAGCATCACCATCGCTGCTAGAAAATATCCCCGGTAGGGGCGGATGTAGGATAAAATCCGATAAGACCGGCGCAGCCTCTCCCAACTGAATGAAGGCTTCTTGGGGTCAGAACCTAAATCTGGTTTAATTTGTTGATGATCCATGAATTCTATAACATAAAATTAAGTCGGACGGTTGTGAATGGATTGTTAAGTGAACAGATCATATCAACACTCAGACATGCCATCAGTTTTTATTCAGGAAAGTGTATTTTTGTCCATAAAACCATTAAAAAATAAAGTTGCCTGTATGAGAAAGTGGGGTAGACCATATTTTTTAAAATTGAAGGGAAGAGTGAAGGTCTCCATGTTACTTCTTTCTTCCTTGCCATTTTTGATTGTGGCATGCAATAGTGAAGAATCAAGAATGCGGGAAGAAATACAGGGGAAATGGGATGTGTATTCTACGGAAATGAACAATATCCCCAATGGATTGATGCAGAATGGCTGGTTCGAGTTCCTTGAAAATGGAGATGTGTCATCCAATATTTTCTCCGATAACCAGCAGAGGACCTATGAGCTGGAAGAAGGAAAACTGACAATCGCCGGTCCGGATGCGTTGGAATTCAGCATCTCAAAACTTCAAAATGATACGCTTCATCTGGAAGGGCAACTCGGACATTATTTCATGCGCTACTACCTGGTGAAAAAATCATGATTTTTCCCGGCCACACAATGTTTTATTCAACAACCATCCTCAAAGGAGTAGTTCTGTCATTGGTTTTGACTTTGGCCAATACCGGAAAAACACAAAAGGTGGATCTGGAGACGTACTGTTTTTATGGTCCCCGTCCCTATGCAGAAGTCTGGCTTCGAATAGATAGAAATTCTGTGGAATGGCAGAAAACAGAAGATGGAATGAACAGGTCTTCAGTCAATGTGCTGCTAACGATAGTCCGCCAGGATAGCAGCATTGCAGCAGCAGATAAATTTGTGCTGCAGGCTGCAGCATCCGATAGTCTGACGGACTTTCTGGCTGTGCGAAGATTTGCGCTTTCCGCCGGAAACTACACCATGTCAGTAGAGATTGAAGACGCCATTTTAAAGGCGGGCAAAGTTCAGATTTTACAAAAGTTCCAGCTGGATGGACAATCTCAATGGCAGTTGTCAGATCCGCTGCTGCTGGCAAAAATCCTTCAGGATTCTACTTTCAGTCCAATGGCAAAAAATGGCCTGCTCATGGAACCACTGGCCTTTGGTTATGCCGGAGAAGAAATCAGGACGATGCCTGTTTATGTTGAATCCTATGTAATGGATAAGCCTGATTCAACAGTGGTTTATCTGCAATGCAGGGGATTTGAAGGTGCAGAAGCAAAGCCGGGAGAAAAAGCGCTGTTTACACTCTATCAGAAATGCAAAGGTAATGCAGAAGAGGCCCAGATAGTGCAGGTTCCTTTACAGGTGCTGCGGTCTGGCACATACCGTCTGGTTTTTTCACTGATTGATAAGTCGAAAAATGTTCTGGCCACAAGGCAGTCCGTTTTTGTAAGAATGAATCCTGCCGCAGATGTGGAATGGCTGGCAGCTTACAATGCGGATGTAGCCAATTCATTTGTGGAAAAGCTGCCGGCTGATCAGATGGATTATATCCTAAAGGCACATTTGCCCATTACGGAACAGCATCAAGTGTCAACATTGGGAGAATTATTAAAAAGCAACAGGCTGGCCAGCCAGCGACAGTTTATCTTCCAGCTGTGGAAGTCCAGGGCACCGGTAGCACCCGAAGAAGCCTTTCAAAAATATATGGAAGTGGTCAGAGCAGTGGATCAAAAATTTCATACTAATGTAGGATACGGCTTTCAGTCAGACAGGGGGCACATCTTCCTGAAATACGGCTTGCCCACGAATGTAATCACAGTAGATACAGAAGTCGATGCGCCACCTTATGAAATCTGGTATTACCATCGCATGCCACAAACCCGGCAGACCAACGTCAGGTTTTTGTTCTACAATCCGACGCTGGTGCATAATAATTTTCAGTTATTGCACTCCACTTGCCTTGGGGAAAAAATAAACCCTGCCTGGGAAATTGAATTGTATAAATCGGTTCCTATGGACAGACTTGGACCTACCATCGACGCCACACAGGTAAAGGAGGGAACCAACCGCAATGCGCGTCGGTATTTCAACGAGTTTTAAAAAGATCGTTATTTGGAGGAGGGGTGGGATCTGACTAAGCATATAACTAGTCGAGGCAGCTTAGATATGATCATATCTAAGCTGAAACAATTTTCACCCGTTTTTGTTCATTTTACATACACAGGGGTGCTCGGAAGATGCCGGGCTGAGATCATACCCATCGAACCTGTTCAGGTAATGCTGAAAAGGGAAAAGGAGTTCTTCAGTCATCTTCATACGTATCCCCAATACCTAAAAAATCAAGGATCATGAAGTTGCTCAACGTGTTTTTCTTTTTTCTCTTGCTACCCTTTTTCTCACAAGCTCAATATTCCCTCAAGGGAATTGTTCAAAACCTAAATGGCGAAAATCTCTCATTCGCTACCATTTTTTTGGAAGGAACTACCTTCGCCGCATCAACAGATGCTCGTGGACAATTCTCTATTACTTCCATTCCCGAAGGCGAATACGACCTGAAAGTAACGTTTATCGGCTACCAGGCATGGAGACGCAAAATCAAAATCGCAGAAAATACATCTTTGAAGATTACACTGCAAGGGGAGATCTACAATCTCGACCAAATTGAAATCCAAGCCAATAGAGTGGGTGACCGCGCCCCCTACACACGTCTCAACCTCGACAAATCAACTCTACAGAAAGAAAACACAGGTGTAGATGTACCCTTTATTCTCCAATGGACACCCTCTATGGTCGTCACTTCCGATGCAGGCACAGGCATTGGCTACACCGGCATGCGATTGCGCGGATCCGACCAGACACGCATCAACGTAACCATCAACGGCGTACCCCTTAACGACGCAGAGTCACACAACGTATTCTGGGTCGACCTGCCCGACCTCATGGGCTCAGTGAGGGAATTGCAGATCCAACGAGGGGTGGGCACCTCCACCAATGGAGCCGGCTCTTTTGGCGGTACCCTTTCTATACAGACCAACGATGTTCGCGTCAACCCATACCTCGAGCTTAACGGCACCCTTGGATCTTTCGACACCCGTAAGCTAAGTGTAAAAGCAGGAACAGGCCTCATCAACGACAGATACACCATCGATGCGCGGTATAGCCTGATCAAATCTGACGGATTCATAGACAGGGCAACTGCAGACCTGCAATCTCTCAACTTTTCGGCTGCTCGCGTCACCGGCCGGTCATCCATCCGCCTCAATATCCTCCATGGTAGCGAAGTCACCTACCAGGCATGGTACGGAGTCCCTCAGGCCAAATTTGAAAACAAGCCGGAGGCACTTCTGACCCATTACTACAACAATGTCGGAAGTATCTACAAGAATGCCGCAGATTCGGTCAATCTGTTTGCTTCTGACGAGCGCTACAATTATTACACCTATCCGCAGCAGGTGGACAACTACCGACAGACGCATTTCCAGCTGCTACATTCTTTGTCAGTGAGCCCATCACTCAAGTTGAAAACGACCTTATTTTACACCCGGGGAAAAGGATTTTTTGAAGAATTTAAATACAGGGATGCTCTGCAAAATTATGGTTTATCACCTGCAATGGACAGCCTGGGGCAGCAAGTGTCCGATGTGGATATCGTGCGTCGAAGATGGCTGGACAACCATTTTGTTGGAGTCCTGGCAGATGCTGAATGGCAGTCCTCCCCGAAGTGGCTCTGGCAGGCAGGTGTCGCTGCAAACCGCTATCTGGGCTCCCATTTTGGGAATGTCATCCAGACCGCTCTGCCCGTCAGTGGTTGGTCCAAGGAAACGCGCTATTACGACAATGACGGACATAAAACAGACATG
>JAJTEZ010000134.1 GCA_021298335.1 Saprospiraceae bacterium
AAGCTACATGAATGACATGTTGCAAGTGGCCGGAAATAAAAGGGGCCCTGATACCTTCGTGCAATGATACCGGTGTTTGAATAATGCGTGCCTCATGCCACAAGTTGCTTAGGATAAATGCATTCAGCAACTTTGCACCTCCTTCCACGTACAGGTAAGAAATGCCATGTTTGAACAGTGTTTTTAAAACCTCATCCAGATTTCTACTATTTTCAACCTGAATCAGTTCGGTATGTTGGTTCTTGACATCAGATTGTTCATTGACGATCCAGGTGGGCAGAAAGTCATTGAAGATAGTCAGTGTTTTGGGTAAACGGAGATATTTGTCCATTACAATCCTCACTGGTTGTTTCCCCGGAAAATGCCTCAGTGTCAGTAAGGGATTGTCTGTCAAAGCAGTTTCCGTGCCTATCAACATTCCATCAAATTCGCTTCGCCATTTATGTGTTAAAATGCCGGTAGCCTTGTTTGTAAGCCATATTTGTTTCCCTTGAGCAGAGAAAAATCCGTCGGCAGACTCCGCCCACTTCAATACAACGAAAGGATAGCCCCTCTGGTGGCTCAAAAATGGCCTAAGGATTTCCTGGGCCTGTTCTTCCAGAACCGGACCTGTTACCCTTATACGATTTCTTTCCAAATATCTGATACCTTCTCCATTAACGGAGGGATTAGGATCAGTGCAACCATACACAAGATGCGGTATGTTGTTTTTTACAATTTCTTCTGCGCAAGGTGGTGTCTTGCCCCAATGTGAACAAGGCTCCAGACTTACATACAGCGTCGATGAGGGAATCAATGGAAGATCGTTAGGGTTGACGCTTCGCAGGGCCATGACTTCAGCATGCGCTCCGCCATACGTAGAATGGTAGCCTTCACCAATGATGCGGTCCTCATGAACTAGAACAGCACCGACATTAGGATTTGTCCTTGTGTTGATTCCTCCCCGGCGTGCCAAATCAAAGCACCTTTTCATCCATAGCTCATGGAATGCAGAATCCATTACAGACAGATACGATGCTTCATATTCTGAGGAATAAACAGTATT
The DNA here is from genome assembly GCA_021298335.1 of Saprospiraceae bacterium. GTDB lineage: Bacteria > Bacteroidota > Bacteroidia > Chitinophagales > Saprospiraceae > OLB9. The sequence goes on from JAJTEZ010000134.1 coordinate 1,046, forward strand.
CCAATCATCTTTGGATCACTTTCCATGACAATGCTTGAATTTTTTTCCACTTCCACATGGACAAAGGTCATTTCGCCCTACCTTTTCTTCGGATCGGCGGATTGTTTCAATTTTGGAAGATGAACCTGAAACCCCTTCCGCTGCTGCTTTCATGGCTTCCTCCTCCCTACTGGTACGTACTTTAGAAAAGTCTGATCTCTGTACCCTTGCCTCTCGAACTTCCTGCTGGAACAATAATTTACCATTTAATACATAAGCTGTAACATCGCGGTTGACCTTTGCAATGAGATCTTCAAATAAATTGTAAGCTTCTATCTTATATTTGACCAGTGGGTCTTTTTGTTCAAAAGAAGCTGCCTGAACTGCATCTTTCAAGTCATCCATGTTGCGCAAATGCTCCTTCCAGTGGTCGTCAATGATGGCAAGCGTAATTGTTTTTTCTATATCACGCATAATTGATGAGCCATTGGAGTCTATGGCTTTTTTCAGGTCGGCAGCTATCGGCAGAGGATTTGATCTTCCATCGGTAAAAGGTATTGCAATCCTCTTATACTGATGCCCTTCTTTTTCATGTACTTCCCGAATCGTAGGCAATAAAATTTGCGTAATCTGAGATGCCTTACTATAATAATGTTGCATTGTCTGATCCAAAGTGACATCAATCAGATGATCAACATTCCTGTTTTCAAAATCTGATTCAGAAATTTCGGGATCCAGTCCAAGTGAAGTCAGACACTCCATCCTGAAACTTTCGTAATCCCCACGGGATTTATGCAGGGATACAATATTTTCTACCGACCCGACAAACATACTATGAAGATCCACCGAGAGTCTTTCGCCATGCAGAGCACTATCGCGTTTTTTATAAATTGCTTCTCTTTGAATATTCATGACATCATCATACTCCAGCAACCTCTTTCGGATACCAAAGTTGTTTTCTTCGACCTTTTTTTGTGCTCGCTCAATTGATTTTGTGACCATGGAATGCTGTATGACATCTCCATCCTTATGCCCCATTTTATCCATCACGCTTGCAATTCTCTCTGATTGAAACAAACGCATGAGATTATCTTCCAGAGAAACATAAAACTGCGATGTTCCGGGATCACCCTGACGGCCCGCACGTCCTCTCAACTGACGATCTACTCTTCGGGAGTCGTGACGTTCAGTCGCAATGATAGCCAATCCGCCGGCAGCTTTTACATCCTCAGAGATTTTGATGTCAGTACCCCTTCCCGCCATGTTCGTTGCTATTGTCACTGCCCCGGATTTTCCGGCTTCAGCTACAATTTCTGCCTCCCTCTGGTGTTGTTTTGCATTCAAAACATTATGCTTGATGCCCTTCAGATTGAGCATTCGACTTAGTAATTCAGAAATTTCCACAGAGGTGGTTCCTACGAGAACAGGGCGGCCCTGCTGGGTAAGTCTTCCAATCTCATCGATTACCGCATTAAATTTTTCACGGGCTGTTTTAAAGACAAGGTCCTCTTTGTCATCCCTGACGATTGGTTTGTTTGTCGGAATGACCACCACATCCAGCTTATAGATTTGCCAGAATTCCCCTGCTTCAGTCTCCGCAGTACCCGTCATACCCGCAAGCTTATGGTACATGCGGAAATAGTTTTGAAGCGTGATGGTGGCATACGTCTGTGTGATTTCTCCGATCTTTACCCCTTCTTTTGCTTCGAGCGCCTGATGTAATCCATCAGAATAACGGCGGCCTTCCATCATACGGCCTGTCTGCTCATCGACAATTTTAACTTCTTCGTTGATCACGACATATTCCTGATCCTTATCAAAAAGAGTATAAGCCTTCAATAGTTGACTGGTAGCATGAAGGCGACGTGACTTCAAGGCGTAGTCCTGAATCAGACTTTCTTTTTGATCATGCAACTTAATACCTTCTTTAGATTCTCTTGAAGTCAGTTCCTGTATTTGTTGTGTGATATCTGGCAGTACGAAAAAATGTGAGTCATTTTCTCCTTTTGAGAGAAAATCAATGCCCTTGTCAGTCAATTCTACGTTTCGGTTCTTTTCGTCTATCGTAAAATACAATAGCTCATCAGCCAGATGCATATTTTTACTCTGCTCCTGCATATAGAAGTTTTCAGTCTTTTGCAGGACGACTTTTACTCCCTCTTCACTTAAAAACTTGATCAATGGCCTATATTTGGGAAGTGCGCGATATACCCTGAACAAGGCAAGGCCTCCTTCACCCTCACCAGGTCCGGTACTTCCTTCCTTAATCAAATTTCGCGCCTGAGCTAATAGTTCGGTTGCCAGTTGTCGCTGCACATTAAACAGGCGCTCGATTTTGGGATTCAATTCGATGTACTCCTGCTCCTCCATACCTTGGGGAACGGGCCCAGAAATAATCAAGGGCGTTCTCGCATCATCGATCAACACCGAGTCAACCTCATCCACCATGGCATAATGGTGTTTTTTCTGTACCAGCTCGTCTCTGTCTCGCACCATGTTGTCTCGCAGATAATCAAAGCCGAACTCATTATTTGTACCATAGGTTATGTCGCATCGATAGGCTGCAATACGCTCCGGAGAATGCGGCCGATACTTGTCTATACAATCTATAGTCAGAAGCAGAAACTGAAATAATGGACCTACCCACTCACTATCTCTACGCGCGAGGTAATCATTGACTGTAATTACATGCACGCCTTCTCCAGACAATCCATTCAGGTAGGCAGGTAAGGTGGCCACAAGTGTCTTACCCTCACCTGTCGCCATTTCAGCAATTTTTCCATCGTGCAACACCATGCCCCCAATCAACTGAACATCGTAATGCAACATATTCCATGTTACTTCTCCTCCTGCGGCTTTCCAGGTATTTTTCCAGATCGCTTTATCTCCTAATATCTGAACATATTCGCGGGAAACAGCTAGATTCCGATCATGGTCTGTTGCTGTTACCTCCAAAGTCCCATTCTCCTTAAATCGCCTCGCCGTTTCTTTTACTACCGCAAATGCTTCCGGTAAAATAGCTGCAAGACTCTGTTCAAGATAAGTGTTCCTTTCTTTTTTTAACGTATCAATTTCCTGAAATACTTCTTCTTTCTTCAGAAAATCTTCCTCTGATTGCGCCTTTTGATGCAAGGCTTGAATGTCCTTGTCAATATCCTGCAAATCTGACTCTATCCGACTTCGGAATTCAAGGGTCTTATTTCTTAATTCATCATTGTTTAACGAAGAATATTGCTTGTAAAACTGATTTACCTTGTCGACTTTTTCTGCATATTTCTGAACATCTTTCTCATGCTTGCTGGTAAACAGTGATTTAAATATCTGTAACATAGGTGATTCTTTTGAGGATAATACAAATCCGGTGCAAAGGTAGAAAAAAGTACACTCTTTCCATGTCGAAAACCATACCAATGAACATCCTTGACATTCTGGCAGAATGTTTCAGTCAAATTGTCTTAAATATTTGTTAAAATCGGTAATTCCGTCCAATGAATGTATATTTACTATTCAAACCAATAATTCTGGAACGCAACCTCTTTTTTAGTTTTTTTATTTTGGTCTGGAATCATGTAGCCCTGGCACAAACCCCGTTTGTGTGTCAGGGACAGTACTACCTGAGCCTGACTAGGCAGGGGGACAATTATTCAGGTTTATACGAAGTTAAGGTGAATTCTCAAGCCGGAAATGTCACACTGGACACTATCTCTTCGAATATTGGGATGGTGTTGAATGCCATGGGCTATCGTGTCACAGATCAGTTGATTTATGGGCTGGACCCACTGAGAGGTCGGCTCAGGAAAATAGGCAAGGAAGGACAAGCTATTGATTTGGGAATTCCGTTTGGATTGCCTTTAAATGCTTTGTATTATGCCGGTGATATCGAACCAGAAGGTCGGTATCTGATTGTGGTGGGTATAGGCGCTGCAGGTGGGAATCTGGTTAAAATCGACCTTAGTGATCCGAATTTTTCATGTACGGTACTACCATTGTCTGACAAGAATATTCGAATTGTTGACATGGCTTTTGATCCCTTTACAGCATTGCTTTGGGCACATGATATTGCCACATCTTCCATCGTCACTATCGATGCCGTTACAGGTGTTGTGAATAAAAATTTTCCGCCACAGCCTCAAATAGATCAGCTCGGGGCGTTGTTTTTTGATGTACAGGGAAACCTTTATGGCTATGGTTCTTTTCAAACACTGACGCAGGACAAATTTGTGCGGATCAACAAACAAACAGGGGAGATCAGCCTGGTAGGAAAAGGTCCGGAATCGACCGGTCAGGATGGGTGCTCCTGCCCATATACGATAGAGATTCAAAAAACAGCTGTTCCTGATACAATCTTCAGCTGCACTACACTTGATTTTCATTTTGATATTTATAATGGTTCAGGCTCCGTAGTGAGGCAGGCTATTTTACAAGATACACTCCCTGAAGGATTCCTTTGGCAGGAAGTGCTATATGCACCTCAAAATAGCAGGATAGAAGTCAGTGGCAGATTACTGACCATCAGTGACATAGATATGGCACCAGGTAAAGACAGCATCATTGCGAGGGCTTATGCTTCAAAAGGAAACAAGGGACGCTTTGAAAACCAGGCATCTCTGTCAAATCTTCCCCCATCCGTGGGAAGATCAGTCCTTTCGGACAACCCTTTAACGGAGGCTCTTTCCGACAAGACACCATTCTGGGTACTTCCCCTGCCCGGAACTTTCGAGGAAGAGCGCATTTCCCTTTGCAAAGGAGATTCTGTCAGAGTAGGAATGGATTCCTTTGGTGCTCAATTTTTCTGGGAGGATAAAACACCGTCCAGTAGAAGATGGCTTGTGGCACCGGATTCTGCCATGTTAACTCTTATTACTGCCTGCGATACCATGACGTTCAGTTGGCTCGTTGGTGATGATGCTCTCAAAATTGATGTTGAACCAGATACGTTGGATATATTCCTGGGAAATGACCTAAACCTGAGCGTTGCTTTTTTTGAAGCTGGTTCTCCTGTGACTTTCCAGTGGATCTCTACAAATAATGCAAGCCCGTCCTGTCAGGATTGTCTTGAAACGTCTCTTATTCCACTTCAGGATGGGTACACATATATATATATGTATAACGGGGACGGATGCATTGTGATTGACAGCGTCTATATCCGCGTAAAAAAGGATAGACGTCTTGTTTATCCCAACATTATCTCAACTGATTCCGGCACCGGCAATGCTGAGTTTACGATACAGGGTGTGGCAAAGGTTCGTATTGAATGGTTGAAAATCTATGACAGGTGGGGCAACCTTGTACATGAGTGCGACGCTATGTCAAACGCGAAAGTATCATGGAATGGTTTGATCAAGCAACGAAATGCAGAGCAGGGAGTTTATACCTGGCTTGCATTGGCTGAATTTCCCGATGGTTATCAGGAGATTGTCTCGGGGGCACTGACCATCATCAGATGAAATTTGTGATTTCTCAATGAAATATTTATCCTAATTTTATGAAGATTTA
>JAJTEZ010000135.1 GCA_021298335.1 Saprospiraceae bacterium
TACAGACAATGACGGCACGCCGAATTACCTGGATCAGGATAGTGACGGCGACGGCATTCCTGATGACGTAGAAGATACAAGCTGTACGGGTGCATTGCCATGCACCCCAACCGATACAGACAATGACGGCACGCCGAATTACCTGGATACGGATAGTGATGGCGACGGAATTCCTGATGAAGTGGAGGATGCAGCTTGTACGGGTACATTGCCATGTACCCCAACGGATACGGATGAAGACGGAATCCCGAATTATCTGGATCAGGATAGTGACGGCGACGGTATCCCGGATGCGACGGAAGATGTAGCGTGTTCGGGTACCTTGCCATGCACCCCGACCGATACAGACAATGATGGTACACCAGATTACCTTGATGTGGACAGTGACGATGATGGGCTTCCTGACGCGACGGAGGATATAGCTTGTACGGGCGTATTGCCTTGTACGCCAACGGATAATGATAGCGATGGTACACCTGATTACAGGGATATAGATAGTGATGCTGATGGTATTCCTGACGCTACAGAGGATTTATCTTGTACGGGTGAATTGCCATGTGTTCCAACGGATACGGACAACGATGGTACACCGGATTATCTGGATGCAGATAGTGATGGGGATGGATTGTCAGATGATTTTGAAGATGCATTGTGTACAGGTGCATTGCCATGCACCCCAACCGATACAGACAATGATGGCAAACCTGATTTTCAGGATGTGGATAGTGATGGCGATGGAATTCCGGATGAAGTGGAAGAGAGTGCCTGCGGAGTTCCGCCAACAGTGGTAAATGGCAATGTTCAATCAACCATTCAGGGCAAATCCGGCTGCGATAGCGATAATGATGGCATACCTAATTATCTGGATCTAGATAGTGACGGCGATGGCATCCATGATGATGTTGAGGATGCGGATTGTGAAGGAGAAGAACTATGTTCTCCAAGCGATGCTGATGAGGATGGTATTCCAAACTATCTGGATGCAGACAGTGATGGAGATAATATTCCTGACCAGGTTGAAAATGATGCGTGTGCCATGTTCCCAGATATGCCGGTAATCACGATTACGGTGGTGTCAGGAGTGACGACTACGTGTGATGCTGATGAGGATGGTATTCCCAACTTCCTGGATTTGGATAGTGATGGGGATGGCTTTAGTGATGACGATGAAGACCTAGGCTGTTCAGGCACAGCTCCGTGTACGCCGACGGATACAGACGGCGATGGTTTGCCGGATTACCTGAATGGTTGTACGAATCCCGACAACCCTGGGTCTATTGCTGCTGAGCAATATATTTGTGAGGGCATGGTCCCTGCCAAAATTGCCAGTCTGTCTCTTCCGTCAGGCGAAACCGGAGATCTCGAGTACAAATGGCAGTCATCTCCTTCAGGAGGGGGCACCGGATTTGTAGATATTCCAAACTCAAATTCGCCGGAATATCAACCGGGTGCGCTGGTGCACGATAGGTGGTACCGACGTCTTGCGCGGGTGGATTGTGAAGAGGATTGGAGTGAGGCAGCTATTTCCAATGAATCTGCTGTCATCGTGAAGAAGCCAAATGGGCAATACCTGGTCATCGAGACTCTGCAGCAGCCGAAGTGCGATCCGCCGACAGGGTGCAAGCTGACCATCAGCGGACTGCCGATGGTCAGCTGGCGTATAGAGCAAAATGGTCCGGTGGATGGGTATATTGATGGCACGGGCGATCCTGTTGTGATTGAAAACCTGCCGGATGGAGTGTATCAGTTTAAGGTAGCGACACCTGCAGGTTGCTTCCAGACACCTCCGTTTGGGGTGATCATCATAACGTATTAAAATACTATGTAGTCAAGGTATATTGTAGAGAGGAAAGGGGTTGGATGAAAATTCAGCTCCTTTTTCTTTGTTCGCTATTGCCAAGAATTCTCTTTAGCCATTCAGCACTAATCACATACAGTATGACGATACCAAGCATGGTTGCTAAAAGACTCAAAGGAATGTTAAATACACCAATGGTGCTTCCCCAGGGCAGGAAAGGCAGCGCGATGGTCAATGCGAGACAACACAAAGTAGTAAGCATCAGTCCGTTTGCGGGTCGGCTTCGGTAAAAAGGCTGGCGCGTGCGCAGTACCCACAAGATCATCAGTTCAGAAAGTACCGATTCGACAAACCAGGCTGTCTGAAACGTGGTTTCATTGGCAAACCACATAAATTTTAAGATACAAAATGTTACAATATCGAATACTGTGCTGTGTAAGCCAAATACCATCATATTTCGTTTGACTTTTTTCATATCCCATAATCCTGGACGGCTGATATCTTCAGTATCCACCTCATCTGATGCAATAAAAATGTAAGGGATGTCAGATAAAAAGTTTGTCATCAAAATCTGTTTTGGCAACATCGGTAAAAATGGGAGAATGACGGAGGCTATGGCTACGCTGATCATATTGCCCATGGTCGATCCGGTGCTGATATTGATGTATTTCAGTGTGTTGGCAAATGTTTTTCTTCCCTCTCTGATTCCCAGGACGACGGCATCAAGGTTTTTTTCTGTCAGAACCACATCCGCTGCGTCACGGGCTACATCTGCTGCGTTATTGACTGAAATTCCAATGTCAGCAGCATGCAAAGCAGGGACATCATTGATTCCATCCCCGAGGTAGGCCACCTTATAGGAATTTCGCAATTGCTGAATAATCCACTCTTTTTGCTGCGGCTCCACTTCCGCAAATATCTGGATCTGAGACATTTTTTTTGCCACTACTTCCGGGGGCTCGGCCATCATTTCCTGACCCGTCATAATAAGGGGTTGGCTTAATCCCATTTTAAGGCCAGTTGCTTCAGCAATTTTTCGATTGTCCCCGGTGATGACCTTTAATGCTACCCCTAGCTTAGTTAATGACTTGATAGTCTCGTCAACATTCTCTCTTAGAGCATCTTCCAGAAGGATAAAGCCAGCAAATGTGAAATTTTCTTCCAGTACTTTTTTCTGTGATTCGTCATCCAACTGTCTAAAAGCCAATGCCAATACACGTAATCCTGATTCACTATATGTGTCAAACAATGACTGAATTTTTGATATTTCAGACATCATTGGCTTTGTGCTTCCATCCTGTTGTAAACTGCCGATGCATAATGGGGCAATAGTTTTCCAGGCTCCTTTGGTGATCGCCAGCTGTTGCTCTCTTTCTCTGATTACGACAGTCAGTCGTTTGCGGTGAAAGTCATAAGGAATTTCATCCAATTTCTGCACTTGTGAAATGTCAATGTTTTCCAGGCGCAGGATGGATTCATCGATTGGATTGGTGTATCCTGTTTGCAGTTTTGCATTGATGAAAGCGAATCTTTCACACGTCCGACTTGGTAGTCCGTCACTGTCCACTATTTCTTTTACCTGGATGTCCCCTGTGGTAATTGTACCTGTTTTATCTGTGCAAAGAAGATTGACTTCGCCCAGGTTTTGGATAGAAGGCAGTGTTTTTACGATCACATGCCTCGCTAAAAGTTTTCTTGCGCCATTGCTCATAGCGATAGTCGTGATGGCGGGCAACAGCTCAGGTGCCATTCCTACACCCAATGCCAGAGCAAACAAGCTGGCAGTCATCAGAGGCCTGTCATCCATCAAAATGACGGCCCAGACAAGAACTGTCAACACCAAAGTGATGCGCATCAGGAGGAAACCAAACTGTTTTAATCCTATTTCAAAACTGGATGGAATATGCTGTGAGACACTTTCCATGATTTTTCCAAAAATAGATTGTCCGCCCTCAAAAATGGCGAGTGCCTTTGCCGTTCCTGACACAATATGGGTGCCCTTCCAAAGGCAGTTGGTGCGTTGAATCAAGGCTGAGGATGCATCTACAATGCCTGGAAATTTTCTGGCAGGAGAGCTTTCACCGGTGAGGCTGGCTTCATTTACATGCAATTCTTTCGCTTCGATCAAGAGACAGTCTGCGGGTATCATATCCCCGGCATTAAACTCAATGACATCGCCGGATACAACCTCCGCGCTGGGTATTACCTGCGATTTTCCTTCACGCATGACGGTTGTCGTAGGCGATAAAAGTTGGTTTAGGGTGCGGACGACGCGCAGTGCCCTTTTTTCCTGGTAAAAGCCAACCAGTCCGGCAGATAAAATGATGGCAAAGACAATCGACGCGTCCGTTATTTCTCGTAAAAATGCTGAGATGATTACTGCCACAATCAGCATCACCATGAGTGGATGAGTAAACTGATTCACCAGAAGACTGAGAGTTTCAAGGATGGCGGGTTTGCTTTTTTTATGTTTCTGGGAGGCCCGGTGTCTCCGTTGTGCCTCACCACGACTGAGCCCTTCAGGATTCGAACCTGTTTTGCTGAACCAGACATCAGGAGCATCGCTCCAGAATGGTGCATTCGATGGGCTCACGCTCAATGCATTTATGGGTAAAGAGAAACAAAAAAGTTCATTGTATCCACACCGTCTGCAAACACATCAATCGCGGGGCATTGGCTGGTGCCTAAAGGAATGGTTGCAATGCCAGGAATCGGCTCGTTACTCACGATACATTGCAGTTGATCGATGTGTGTTTCGACCCACTGCCCGACAACTTCCAATGAGGTATATCTGGCATAGTGCAGGCAGCCGATTCTTGATGCAGGCTGTTGTGACTCTTTCAAGAGGATGTTTTCTCCCTGAAGGAAAGGCTCCTTGTTGAGCAGAAACAGTGCCAGATTGTAGTCGTAGTTGTTTTTATACTTATTGTGAAGCATGACACCTTTTCGGTTATTAAGGGCTTCAATCAGCGGAGTGATGTCCGCATTTTCCGGAATCCACATATGGCTTACGTTGCGGCATCCAAGACCAAAATAGCCGAAAATGTCATCTAAGAGATGCTGGAGGCTCTGTTCGCTCTCGTTGCCAGTCAAAATAACAGTACTGGTCCTGTTTTTTCGGATAATGTGGGGAATATGCTGAAAATAATATGAAAAATGTCTGGCGGTATTGTCGCTTCCGGTGACAATGGCGGCATCATACCCACTGATTTTGTCCACTTTTGTGAAATAGGGTGCTGCCTGAGGCCTCTGGCTAGTGAGTTGATCGAGTAAAAAGGGGATGAGTATGGAGTCTTTCTCTGAATATTTCATTATGGCATGGTGTCCGGCGAGGTAGCAACACAAGACATCGTGAAATCCAACGAGAGGGATATTGCCAGCCAGTACGAGGGCGATTTTTTTTATCTCGTTGTGCGCGGGCACGGCATAATTTTGTGTAAATGTCCGTAATTTATTTTCTTGAAGAAATTGATCAGCGATGGCATGAAGTGCCTGGAAAATGTTTTCTTGCGTAAACCATGGATTTTGCGATTCCGCCTGTCTGACAGCAGCATGCAGTTCATCATTGTTTTCTATGCGCAGAAACTGGCCCAGAGATACCAGGCTTTCAATGCGTTGGGATAGGGTCATGTTTTTTTTCTATAAAGATATGGGTATGGGGAGAAAGATGATGTTTGTTTGGGCAATTATGTTGTGAATGTGAGGTGTGTGGTGATTTATTTGGGTCATATCTTGGGGTAATGACAAATTGCATTCATGTAACATTGGAGGCATGAATGAATTGGGGTGGCGGGTTTTAAATTGATATTACGGTTCTAGGTTATTACGCCCTTACAGGGCTGGGGATATTGCGCCCCCTCCGGGTTCTAGGATATTGCGCCCTTACAGGGCTGGGGATAATTATGTCCATACATAGTTTTCGTTGTAGTCCATTTCGTTGCGTTTCAAGATGGAACGGTATTCTAATTGGAATGATTTTTTTTGGTGGTGTTCGTGCTGGTTGGCTATATAGGCTTTTACCCTTTCTACACTTCTAGGGTTGACAGAAAATGCGCCATATCCTTCCTGCCAGCAGAATGTTTCGTATGCTTTGTCCTTCGATTTTATCCATTTGGAAGAATGGGATTTGATTTCCTCCATGAGTTTCACCAGGGTTATTTTTTTGGAAAACAAACAAAGTATGTGGATGTGGTCCGTGTATCCGCCCACAATGATGGCGGGACATTCCAGATTCTTGCAAACTCCTCCGATGTACGCATGCAATTCCGATTCCATTGGAGGTTGAATCCATGGTTGGCGATACTTGGTACTGAAGACAATGTGGATGTAATTTTTTACTAATGTCTGGCCCATTGTTTTGTAGATTTTGTAGTCATAGAATTAAACCGCAAATCATGCGGATTGTTTAATGCGGTATTAGGGTATTATGGCACGAGGATATTGCGGTTCTAGGATATTACGGTTCTAGGATATTACGCCCTTACAGGGCTGGGGATATTGCGCCCCCTTCGGGTTCTAGGATATTACGCCACTAGGATATTACGCCCCTTCAGGGCTGGGGGGATATTGCGCCCCCTTCGGGTTCTAGGATATTACGCCCTTACAGGGCTGGGGATATTGCGCCCCCTTCGGGTTCTAGGATATTACGCCACTAGGATATTACGCCCCTTCAGGGTGGCCTTTTCTCCTTTTTTTAAATTTGACTGAAACTCTATCTTTCGGCCACCTTCCAGGATAATCATGGCAGTATTGGGAGATAGACTACCTTCATTCAATGCTTCAATGGTGAATACATTTTCGCCGGCAGACAAGTCTACTTTGATTTGATGTGGCTTATTTTTTACCATGAAATCTGCCAAAATAATTTTTTCATTGTGTTTGAGCGTAACGACGTCGCCATCTTCCTTGTTTTTGTCCCAGATAGTAAAAGTAACTGATTCACTTTCAAGAAAAATATTGAGGTTTTCCCCTGTTGTCAATTGCTGTGTTTGTAAACTGTCAAAGAGAATCTGCGGTTTGAATTGTGCCTTCGTTGCAGCATCTAACTCCTTCGATTTTTCAATCTTTTTTTCTGCCAGCTGCAGTAATTTTTGAACAGTGGGTGTTCCAATCAACGTGAGTGTTCCATTTATGCAAGGCTGCTTGTTGCGGTAATAACCTTGAAACTTTCCTTCGAGTTTTGCATTTTTTGCGGCCAGCCGAATTTTACTGTTGTGTCTGACAAAGCAAAATACTTCCTTCTCCAATGGAGACTTAGTGTAAATTATATCTTTTTCAACGAAACTAAACATCCGTGTTTCTGGGTTGTACGTTCCTGAAATCACATTTTTTGTTTCATGTTTTCCCGTAAGATCAGTAGTTGATGTGCCAGTGATTATACCATCTGTTTCTGTAAAGTCGAGCCTATAGGAAATGGCAGTTTCCTTTTTTCCATTGAGCATCAACACGCCATAAAATGAATACTGCTGCGCCGCCATATTGAAACTCATTAAGACGGCATAAACAAATGTTAAATTTCTATTTGACAGGATTAGGTTGTTCAAATCTTTTTGTATTATTACGCAAATTTACAACATCAGTCATATGAAAACGAGAATTTTACTTTTTGTAGCAGCACTTTTTGGTGCAGTCAATTTTGGTCATGCTTCTTTCCCGGTTCAAAAATCTGAAAAGAAAGAAGTCATAGTTCAATCAGAAAATGCAAGTCAGGTTACGACTTCTTCCCAAACTCAGCAACAATTGAATGTTCAGGACAGTGAAGAATTGGTTTCCCCGGCTGCAGGCGGAGGTAAGAGCCAATTGGTCGCCTTAATTCTGGTGATTTTTGTCGGAGGTTTAGGTATTCACAGATTTTACCTCGGCTACACCAGTATCGGAATCATTCAGTTGCTCACACTGGGCGGTTGTGGAATCTGGGCTTTGATTGACCTGGTCAGAATCGCCACAGGTGACCTCAAACCTAAAGGAGGCGACTACTCAGAAAAACTCTGATTTTTTTTGTGAAAGTAAGAAAGGAATTAGAAAGGGCAGTGCATGTACTCATTACAGCATTGCCCTTTTTTCTTTTACTCCTCCCCGCCGATTATTTTGATCGGGGACAATCCATTTGCCTGTCAAAAGCGCTGCTAAATATGGAATGTTACGGCTGTGGAATGACCCGTGCCGTCATGCACATGATCCATTTTGACTTTGCTGGCGCCTGGGCATTCAATAAAATTTCCTTCATCGTCGTTCCCTTACTTGTTCCATTGTGGCTGAAGTCAGCACTCACACTCGCAGGGAAAAAATTGCCCCCTTTTCTGGATCGATACTACTAACATGACACTTAAATCATTCAAGCTCTGTCTAAGTCCGATGTGATGTTAATTACTGAAAACCCCAAACAGCTTTCCATCAGAGACTAAAGCCCCTGATTCTACCATCCGGAAAATCTCGGTATGACGGTCAGGAACATATCCCTTCGAAGCTTTTTTGATTAGAAATCCTTCCGGACTGGCCTGCATTGCTGCAATCATTTCATCTACAGACTGAAATCCTTTTGCCCCTTCAATGGTAATCATCGATATTACGTCATCAGCACAATGAAATAGTCTGTATACGTTGCCTCCAAAATGTTCCAAGTAACACACTTTTGAGAATATTCCCTCAAAGATGAACTCACTGAATAATTCAACCCACGATACAGCTGTCTCAGGAGACTCCCGTTTTATTGCTTCCCAAGCTCCGGCATCAATGCCATGCACCATCATAAATTGCACAAACTCATGCTGTAAGCCCTCCAATTCTTCCTTGGAAAGTCGCCTAAACCTCACCTCTTCCTCTTATTTTGTAGATAAAATGATGGTATCCAAATTTTTATCCCTGATCATCTGATTCAGTTTGGACAGCATTTCAGTTTTGACATTCTGCCAGATGTCCAATTCCTTATCAATCATGGAAGACAATTCATCGCGCACTAGCAGCATCGAAGCCGTTGGCGGAAAGTCATTCACGCCCATGCCTCCAATCAATGCATTCAAATGAGAAAGTTTATTGGTGAGCCGTATCGGAAAATTCAGTGGATCCTGGCCACTGCGATTTTTTGTCTGATACAACTGATTTTCCGCCGCTGTTGCAATACTATCCATTTTCGCTACAAAGCTCTTGATATCTTTGTCCTGTATTTTTTCAGTGTAGGCTTTCACCTGCGCTTTCATGGATCGTATGTCTACGATGGCCTGATGCGCTTCGCCAACTTTTTGATTGACTGACTGGATAAACTCAAACTGTTGACGGATATCTTCGGTTCTACCTTCTGAATCCGGCCGCTGTGTAATTTCAAATGGTTGTGTCCATGTTTGGTTATTGTAGGTAAGGGCAACGGAATAGTTTCCGGGCATTGCAACAGGACCACTCAATGAGGCCCACCACAGAATCATGCCGTC
>JAJTEZ010000136.1 GCA_021298335.1 Saprospiraceae bacterium
GATACTAATCTGCCGCGTCCCTACTCCCTGGGATTTCGTGTACAAGGCACAAGGGGAATCTGGATGGACCTCAACCAGTCTGTCTATATAGAAGGGAAAAGCCCTTCGCATAAATGGGAAGCTGCAGAGAGCTACCTGACGCAATACGATCATCCTTTGTGGCAGAAATACGCAAATGACGCCTCCGGGGCCGGTCATGGTGGCATGGATTGGTTTGTCATGAATGCATTTGTAGAGGCACTCAAACTAAAAGCAGAAATGCCCCTGGATGTATATGATCATGCCAGTTGGGCAGTCATCACTTGTCTGTCAGAGCAATCCATCGCACAGGGAGGAGAACCACAGTCCTTTCCGGATTTTACTGACGGCAAATGGATGCACAGAAAACCCATTTTTGCCTTGGATAATACATACTAAACCAATAGGACAGTGGGTATTTGTCGTACTGCTTGCCAAAAATTGGCAAGTCGGGAATTACAGCAGGGCACCCACGATGGTGGCAGAAAAGAGAGAAGCAATCGTTCCTCCGATGACGGCTTTTAACCCGAATTCAGAAAGGTTTTTTCTCTGTCCTGGAGCCAGTGACCCGATTCCACCAATCTGAATGCCGATACTGGCAAAATTGGCAAATCCACACAACATATAGGTTGCCATTATGACCGACTTGTAATCTGTAAGATGCACTGGGTTGGCAGTATTTTTAAGTTCAGCAAGCTGGGTATATGCGACAAATTCGCTGGATGCCAGCTTGATACCCAAAAGCTGTCCCATGGCCATTACATCAGCTCCCGCAATACCAATCAGCCACATGAGGGGTGCAAAAACGAGCCCCAGCAGAGTCTCAATAGACAATTTTGAATATTGGGTATAATAGGCGATGCCGTTGTTAAGATTGGCATCGTTGTCAGATAAACCAAATGTGATTTTTTCAAGGCTGAGTCCGCCCAACCAACCCAGTCCGTAATTCATCATGGCAATAAAGGCAAGAAATACCAACAACATATGGGTAAAGGATTTTTGAAATGACAATAGCCCCAGGGGCAGCCATCACAGAAGCCGTCAGCAGATGCTTGGCAAACTCCAGCCGCATGACCGGATCATCGCCCCCCAGAAAACTGATATACGCAGCCATCACCGCACCCGCCAGCGTCGCCATTCCACCAATCATGACAAGCAATATTTCAGATCTGTTCATCTTTTCCAAATATGCCTTGATCAAAAGGGGAGCTTCTGTCTGTCCAAGAAAGATGTTTCCTGTAACCGACAAACTTTCAGCACCAGAAATATGCAACAATTTAGTAAATACAATGGCAAATACCCGAACCACTTTCTGGATCACACCAAGGTAAAACAACAGGGATGTAAGTGCAGAAAAGAAGATGATGGTAGGCAATACCTGAAACAGGAAAATAAAGCCATAACTATTCACATTCATCATTCCACCCAGCAAAAATGTTGACCCAGCTTTAGTAAAGTCCAGTATCAGGACAAACAAGCTCCCAACATATTCAAAAATCGACTTTACAAATGAGACCTTCAATACACCCAGGGCCAGTACCAGCTGTGCCCCAAGTCCCAGACCCACCGTTTTCCAGTTGATGGCAGATCGGTTGCTGCTGAAAAAATAACCTATGGCAATCAGCGATAACATGCCTAAAAGTCCCCTCCCTAATTGAATTGCAATGTCCATATGCTCCAGAATGAGTTGAAAGTTGATTGATGATTTGAAAAGGATTGATCTTTTCTATGTCTTTTATATAAAGGAAATATTAATTGTCAATCTATCTTCGTTAATTTGCCGAAAATTAGAATTTATTTTTAACTATCCGGGTGGTATGAGCCTAAAAAATCCGAATTCCTTTATAATTGGCATTTCCGGGGGCAGCGGTTCCGGAAAAACATCCTTCATTCGACAAATTCGCGGACATTTCTCAGAGGAAGAAGTATGTTTTCTTTCCCAGGATGACTACTACAAAGCCCGGGACTTACAAAAGGAGGACGAAAATGGCATCAAAAATTTTGACCTGCCAGAATCCATCGAAATGGATGAATTTTACTTCGATCTTGTCAAACTCACCAATGGCATGCCTGTCGAACGACAGGAATATACGTTTAATAATGAAAGAAAAGATGCAGGAATTGTGCATCTCAAACCAGCTCCGGTAATCATTGCTGAAGGATTATTTCTCTTCTCCGACCCCAAAGTGTACAACTTGCTGGATATGAAGATTCTCATCCACGCCACCGATACCCAAAAAATTATCCGACGAATCAAACGGGACAGAGTAGAACGAAATTATCCCCTGGAAGATGTGTTGTACCGGTACGAACACCATGTTTTGCCATCGTTTGAATCCTATATTTTTCCATTCTTCAATAAGGTTGACCTAATTGTCAACAACAACAAGTCTTTTGACATGGGCCGCGATATGCTGATTGCATACTTGCACAATAAGCTCAATCCGGCAACCACCACCGGTTAATCAGGCATTCACTTTCCCTGTTTTTATGACCATGTTTCCGCTGACAATCGCATTCGGAATGTCTCAGGCTGTCTTAAAACAAACACATTAAATATTTATTTAAACCGTAAAAAATAGGTTTTCTTTAAAAAATATATTAAAAAATTTTTTAATATGTAAATCGTTTGTATCTTTGCCGAGGTTTCATGTCAAAGGACATGTGCTTCGGTCGGTAACCTTTTGTTTTTTCTCAAAATAAAAATTCTTGAATTATGTCTACCCAATCATTAAAGGCACTTTGCCACCCCACTAGTAGGGTGCACCTGCTGTTTGTGATGCTTGTACTCCTTGTCTGGGGCTCAGGCCTTCATGCTCAGCCTATTTGTTCGCCTCCCGCATTGTCTACGGCAAGTCCTGCAAATTCCCACTACAGTCACCGTGGCAGATGATAACGTCATCTTCCAGGGGCGTCTCTGTATTCCGGGTCAACCCTGCGGAAGCTGGACGGAGATAGTGGAATGGGAGTATACCAACCTTGCTGCAAATATTACCGTTACACCCGATCCACCGGTAGGGTGTCTCAACGACATACTTAATTTCGACGGCAACCCCACAGGTGGGTCTCCCAGATACTTACATAACTGGACCGGCTCAGGCGCGGCACATCTCGACGAAACTGATGTCGAAGAACCATCCTTCTCGTCAGACGAATATGGTACCTTTACACTCATATACACCGTATCAGATGTTTCGGGCTGCTCAGCATCCGACCAAATTGAATTTACTTTCCGGGATACTATCAAACCTGAAATTACCTGCCCTAAAAATATAATCGTGAGCGCCGATCAGGACAGCTGTTCTGCTGTGGTTTGCTACACAGTAGATTCAGATGACAATTGCCCGCTAATCTTACCTGAAGAGCTTCAAGGTGGAGTGTTTTTAGGAAGTTACGCAAATCACAATTATTTCTATTTTACCTCAATGGGTGGTTGGTCCTGGGAACAGGCAAACCAGCAGGCAGCCCAAATGGGAGGTCATCTGGCGACAATCACCTCCGCAGATGAACAAGATGATATAAATCAAAACCTGCCCCCAGGTAAATATTGGATAGGTTCCGTATATTCTCCTTCAGCTGAAGAATACAAGTGGGTCAATGGTGAACCATTTATGTATCAAAACTTTCATGAGACACAGCCAGAACACGAAAATGGTGCTTTTGTATACTCAATGATTGAACCTTTTGGAGTTTCATCAACTATTGATTTAGGTTGGTTCTCCGGTGGAGAGGCAGACAACTTTGGGTATATAGTTGAATTTGACTTTGGCCAGCACATTTTGACGGGCGGACTTGCCAGTGGGGCATCCTTCCCTGTAGCTACTACCACAATTTCATACCAGGTTAACGATGAGTTTGGTAATACTGCTACCTGCAGCTTTACAGTGACTGTAGAAGATAACCAGGACCCCGAGATCACTTGTCCTGAAAATATAGAAATCGACCTGGATCCACTACTTTGTGGCATTGAAGTCGATTATGACTTACCTGAGTACTCAGATAATTGCCCGGGAGCAATATTATTACCTCCCCCTGGTGATCAGAGATCTGGTAGTTACTTTGAAATCGGCGTTCACGATATTACGTTTACGGTCGTGGATTTATCAAGCAATTCTGTTTCTTGTACTTTCTCCATCACTGTCAATGATTATATAGCACCTCCGCTGGGTTGCAAGGACATTCAGATTTCACTGGATGGCGAATGTGAGGCACAATTGACTCCCACCATGGTGTTGGCAGGGTGGCAGGGACCGGAAGATGAAGTGCTCCTGGGATGTCTTGACTTCTACACCATCAATGTCAGAGACAAAAATGGCAAAGACCTGGGTGACACCGTGTCCAAGGACGAATTAAATGAGACCTTGCAGTACATGATTACACATACATCCGGCTTTACCTGCTGGGCAGATGTTCATGTGGAGGATAAAATTGCACCGGAGATTTATTGTATTGATCATCATGTGCCGTGCTTGACGGATTTAACTACCCTCGATTATACCAGAGTCGTTGATAATTGTGAGGCAAATGCAGTACTTGTCAATGAACTGCATGAAGTTTTTGAATGTGACGAAGACCATGTTGGAAAGGTAGTTTTCTACTGGAAGGCTATCGATATTTCAGGAAATGAAAGCGGTACCTGCACATCCACTGTTTACCTTGAAAGACCAAGTGTTGATGGAGTGGAAATGAGCGATGGCATCATTCTCAGCTGTTCTGAAGACTACAAAAGAGATGACAAAGGAAATGGATATCCACACCCGTCCATTGTGGGGGTACCATACCTCGGTGAGAAATCATTATACCCTGTCAGCCAGTTGGATATGGTATACTGTAATTCTACCATTGATTACGATGACGAACTGTTATATCAGTCAAAATGTAAAACAAAGATTAGACGTGTCTGGAAAATTTATGAATGGTGGTGCGGAACTGCTGTAATCCATTACATGGGACAGCAAAACATCGAAATCCGAGACGAAGAAGCTCCATTGATTCCTCAACAACTGGAACAATCCTTGACAACTGAGACAAGGAGTTGCACTGCCACTGTTCAATTGCCACAACTCACGATCACGGACAATTGCAATGCAGTGTACAAAGTAACCATACATGTAACAAGAGATGACCAGCCATTTGCCTTTATAAACAGCAATGGAGGTCAGGTGACACTGCCAACAGGGGTGAGCACCATCAAATATACTGCGCTGGACGAATGCGGAAATTCCAGCACCATGACCTACGATATCCTCGTGGAAGATGAAACGGATCCAGTAGCCATTTGCGATCAGTTTGCTACGGTAAGCATCAAAACCAATGGTTATACCGATGTCACAGCGCAGGCAATCGATGACGGTAGTTTTGATGAATGTGGCGAAGTCACTCTGAAAGTCAGAAGAATGGAGGATCCTTGCAACCTCGGCCATGATGACGATTGGTTTGATAAGGTCGGTTTCTGCTGCGAAGATGCCAACAGAACGCGCATGGTACAGCTTCTGGTCACTGACGAGGGTGGCAATACCAATATTTGCATGGTCAGCGTCAATGTCCAGGAGAAAGTACCACCAGTTATGACCTGCCCTGACCACCTCACTGTAGAATGTGGATTTACTTTTGATCCTGCAAATGGCGATGCTTACTTTGGTGCCGCAACAATCGTCGATAACTGCCCTGCCAATAATACCGTCAGGTCTGTATTAGTCGATAACAGAGACCAGTGCGGGTTGGGCGAAGTGGTTCGAACATTCACAGTATCCCAGGGCACAACTGTCTACCAGACGTGTACGCAAGTGATAACATTCATCAATGAAGAACCATTCTATATTAATGAATATGAACCACTGGATCCAAATGACGATGTGGTCTGGCCAAACGATTACACTGATTACAGCAAGTGTACTCCTGTGGCTTTGGATCCAAGTAAAACTGGTCGTCCCGTCATTTCTGAAGATGCATGCGACCTCGTGGGTGTAAAATATGAAGATGAATTGTTCCCGTTTGCTACAGAAAATGCATGCTTTAAAATCATCCGTACGTGGACAATCATCGACTGGTGTAATAAAGTGGGGGATACTCACCGCACCTGGAATTATGAGCAGATCATCAAGGTGGTAGATACAATCGCACCTGAACTAGAATTTCCAAACTTGCCAATCCTCGTTCAAACGCTGGATTGCGAAAGCCAGGAAGTGACACTAACAGCCCAGGCCGACGATTGTACACCTGCAAACGAATTGAGATGGCATTACCAGATTCGTGAAAAAGATTCTCCGGTAGTCATTTACGAAGGAAATACAAATATTGCGACAAAGACGTTTGATTTGGGTGAATATACCATCACCTTCACTGTGGAAGATCGTTGTGGTAATGTGTCTCAGGGATCTTATGACTTTGCCGTGGAAACAGAAAAGACACCAACCCCTATCTGTAAGCAGGGCGTGGCAGTTAATCTGGTACGAATGAATGGAGTACCAATGGTGATGGTTTCGACAGAACATGTTGACAATTTCAGTCGTCATGAATGCGGCTATCAGTTTGTACTGAGTTTTTCAGCAGATGTCAACAACGATACCCTCACATTTGATTGTACAGACAGGGGGCCACAGACAATACAATTGTGGGCCACCGACAGTAATGGAAATACCGCATATTGTGAAACATTCATTGACGTTCAGGATAATGACCGACTCTGTACCAGTCCTCCGGGCCTTCTGGCCAATGTCTCCGGCAGAATTTACAAAGACTCTAACGAAGAGATTGAAGGAGTGTCCGTCGATATGGTTGGATCACAGATACCTGCCACTGAGTCCAATGAATCAGGGTACTTTGCGTTTGCCCCTATGCCTGTGGGAGGCGCATACCAGGTGGTTCCGACTCGCGATGGGGATGATCTCAATGGTGTAAGTACTCTGGATGTGGTGATGATACAAAGACACATTCTGGGCCTAACCCCAATTAATAGTCCTTACCGTCTGATTGCTGCCGACATCAATCATAATGGTAAAATTACTGCTTCAGATCTCACAGAGTTGCGCAAAGTACTGCTGGGAATCAATACATCCTTCCCGGAGAATACCAGCTGGAGGTTTGTAGATGCAGCTTATACGTTTGCAGACCCTGCAGATCCATGGCTCTCACCATTTGCCGAGAAATACGAGATCAACCAGTTGAACAACAACATGGAACTCAACTTTGTAGGAATTAAGGTAGGTGACATCAATGGCAATGCACAAGGCCAGAAACTGAACGAGAGTCCTGCACTCTTCCGCTCAGCCTATGCCTTCGATGTGGAAGATAGGTTTGTACAGGAAGGCGAAACAGTTCGCATCCCCGTAAGAGCCACGTCACAGTCTGTGCTGTATGGTTTTCAGGTACACCTCAAGGCAGAGGGCATCAGACTACAAGATGTCACTTCTGAAGTACTGGACCTGCACTTTGGAAACGTAGCAATGTATGGAGACCAGGCGGCCCGCATCAGCGTGTCTGTCCCCAATGGAATGGAAGTATCTGATGCTCCTGTATTTGTCATCGAAGCCACGGCTTCTTCGTCAGGTTGGTTAAAAGATATGATATCACTGGGTGAAGCACTTCAGCCTGAGGTGTACACCGAAGGCCTGGAAGTAAAACCGGTTTCCATCAGGTGGAAATCTCGATCAGTAGAGTCGCTTTCAGCCAGATTACCGGTACCAAACCCTTGGGTAGCTCAAACCAATATCATGTTCGACTTACCTAAAGATGGTATGGTGACCTTGCGCATCAGTGATTTTACAGGAAAGAGAGTTTATAGCACAATCCAACAATACACTGCAGGACAAAATGTAGTCTCAGTCACAAGAGATGACATCAGCAAGCCGGGAGTGTATGTCTACGAACTAAGGTTTGAAGACCAGGTAATCACTGGAAAAATGATCTTGATCGAATAAGACAATCTATTAAGTGATACTAAAAGGTCCGGCAGCATTCTGTCGGACCTTTTTTTTTGAAAGGGTATGAAAAGGTGTTATTTTGCAGCAAAAATAAATGATGTTGAATGTGGACCTTACTTCCTGCAAGCGTATTCTGAAAGACCTGGTTGCTTATGATGTCCTTGGAGGTACATCCAACCTCTCTATCCTGGATTATATCATTCGCTTTTTAAATGAACAAAACATTGAATTCCATCTCGTACCAAATGACGACCTGACGAAAGCTTCCCTGTTTTGCCGCATTGGTCCGGAAGCGCCTGGAGGAGTCATACTTTCCGGTCACACCGATGTTGTGCCTGTAGCTGGGCAGGAATGGCATACAGATCCGTTTATGCTGACTGAAAAAGAAGGCAAACTCTATGGGAGAGGATCGTGTGACATGAAAGGTTTTTTGGCCTGCTGTCTGGCGTCAGCAGAAATGTTTCGAAAGACACCTTTAAAAAAGCCAGTCTATTTTGCTTTTTCTTACGACGAGGAGGTGGGTTGTCTGGCTGGTCCGGCGCTGGCCAAAGCCATGTATTCACATTATAAGCAAAAACCCGAATTCGCGATTATTGGTGAACCTTCACGGATGCAGCCTGTCATTGGGCAAAAGGGAATTTGTGTGCTTGAAACTACCGTTTTTGGGTCTGCTGGTCACAGTTCGCGAATCAGGCAGGAGGTCAGCGCAGTGCATATCGCTGCGAGATTGATTGGCTGGATCGAACAAAAGATGGATGCGCTGATACACGAAGGTAGACTTGACGACCGATTTCACCCGCCTCACACTTCTTTGCACGTTGGCATGATCCATGGCGGCATTGCACCAAATGTCATCGCAGACAAATGTACGTTTTACTGGGACGTACGGGTGATTCCAGGCGATCATGTACATGAAATTGTGGCCGACTTTCAGTCACATTGTAACAAACTTACGAAAGAACTGAGGGAGATTTTTCCGGAATTCTCGATTACAACCCGGGAAGACCACCCTCCTGTTCCGCCATTAGGCACCAGCAAGGATGAAGAGGTAGTTGAACTCATTCGTCGGATCACAGGCAATCAGACCCTTTCTACTGTTGCCTATGCTGCTGAAGCAGGCCAGTTTAGCGATGCCGGTTTTCAGTCAGTCATTTGTGGACCCGGAGATATCGCACAGGCCCATCGAGCCAATGAATTTATTGAAATCAGCCAGCTGGAGGAGTGCATGGAAATGATGCGCCAAC
>JAJTEZ010000137.1 GCA_021298335.1 Saprospiraceae bacterium
AGATCGGTGATCTGCCCGGCGTTTTCCATAAAAAAGGCCTTCTGTGGCGATAGCCTGGGCATGGCGGCCTGACTGCCCGGAAGCAACCCTGTCAAAGATGCAGGCATAGCTGATCTTTGGTGCACAGGCGTTTGCACCCTTGAGTCAGGCGAGGTGCTTTTGAGAGGCACGTGCGCCATAGATGCATGCATAAATGCTGCCATGAAAATAAGAAGAAAACTTACGCTGGTGCACGAGTAGCGGACATAGCCACTACCCCTGGATGGGTTTTGGGTCTTCATGAATTTCGGTTTTAAGTTAAAATAGAATGCAAACATATAGTTGCTCACTCATGATGTGTGTATGAATTTATCCCGTAAAATGTATGATTTTGTCCCTTTTTTTTCGTTTCACTTTATGGAGTAGCAGAAAATATGGAAACATATACATATTAAATTATATACATAAAATAGTACATATATTGACTTAAAGCAGTGCCTGGCATGTTTTATGGAAGTTGCAACTACCCTACCACAGCGGTACAAGATGTATGTATTCATTCCAAAAAACTGCTCCAGTGCATCTGTGACCTACAAATCTGATAAATTGCCACTACCTTTGGTATGGAGGGGGTGAGCTGTACCCGATCCAATCCCACAGGTTTATTCGTTTGTTTTGATTGCAAAGGTGTTTATTATGCGCGGTAGTGTTGTTCATTTCATTTTTAGTCTTGCTTTTGTTTACAGTAGTACACTTTTAGGTCAGAATTATCAGACCATCCACATCGGCAGGCAGCAGGGCCTTTCAAATACTTTTGTGACCTGCCTCTACCAGGATAGCCGTGGCATTGTGTGGATAGGCACGCTACTGGGCCTGAACCGCTATGATGGTGCGGAAATCAAGTCGTACGTCAGCAACCAGCGGAAGCCCTTTGCACTCAAGGGAAATTATATTTACAGCATAAGCGAAGACAAGGATGGCCTTTTGTGGCTGGCCACAGAAGAGGGAGTTGCTGTCTTTGACCCTTTTTCTGAAAGGGCGATACACCTGCACAATTTTAAAGGGGAATTGTCAGCGGCGCCGAGCTCGAGGATACTGTTTGACAAAAACGGACATGCGTGGTTCAACCAAACCAAAGAATCTGTCCCTGTTTTGTATCGCATCTCCGCCATCAAAGGCCTGGCAAAGCGAATCAGAGAGGATGAACTCACGCCGGAACTCTTTGAGGTGAAAACATTCCTCTTTCCAGAAGGTCTTGGAAATAGAGTCCGCTACATGCGCCAGATCGATGAAGAGCTTTTACTGATGGCGGGTAATACGGGGCTGTTTTTGAGTTTCATACAGGCAAGATGACATTTACCCGGACTACCCTCGACAGTAAAGCCATCACCTTACAGGACGGGAGCCGCATCATCCGGGAGTACAATGCCAATATTGCCAGTGTCCTCTACCCTGATTATGATTTTAATGGGGACCTGCACATCAGCCAGGCCAACGAAATGCTGTGGCTGCCTGACGGGAGTAAAGTGTTGTTGCAGTACTACGATAAAAAGCTGTACGATGCGACTCAAAACGTCACAAACCAGACCACGCTGGTCCATGCTTTGCTGCCAGTGAGGGCGGAGATTCCGGATCCTGCCTCCACCGCCAGAATGGTGGATAAATTTGGCAATCTGTGGGTAGGATCTGCAGGCAATGGACTCTACAAAATACAGCTGTATAAAGGGTTTGAAATGGCGGCGCAGGGAAATACATTTTATAATATGGCTGTATTGCCCGGGAATAAAATCTGGCAAGGTAGCTTCGGCAATCGTCAGGTATTGAATACTGAGACAAAAAAAATGGAAGCAGCCCCCTGGAAACCCCAACTTAAACCTTACCAGGAAGTGTGTGGTGTCTGGTATAGCAAAAAGAGCCAGACCTCTTACCTGCTCACAAAAACAGCATCAGAAGACGTCATGGTCCTGCATGCTTACAACCATATCAATGGAAAAATGACTCCTCTACCGCTGTCACTGCCCTACTTCGAAGCACCACCGATGGCCGAGGATATTTATGGAAACATCTGGATCCTGAGCAAGCGTGGCGAAGCAGGCCGATACAATATGATCACACAGAAGGTCGGACGATACGCGTTTGGCAACCAGTTTCCCACGGAAAAACTAGGCCAGCTGCTGCCCCAGAATCTGATCAGCACTGAAAATGGAGACCTCTGGGCAGCCGTCAATATCGGCGTGGTGCAAATCCAGCACGGCAATGGTGACCCACACTTTCGCGTATGGCATAACTACACTAAAAAAGGCATACTATTTGATCATAAGGGCATTTCCTATGTCTACCCTGACCCTGAAGAAAATGCAGTCTGGATAGGTTCACAGGGGGGAGGACTTGGACGTTTTGACCTGAAATCCGAAGCAACAGTTTATTTCATTCAGGAATCAGGTCCTTTTTATGAGGCGGGTACGATTATCCCGGATAAGCAGGGAAATCTATGGATCAGTTCAGAAAAAGGTCTTTCCTGCTTTCAGAAGTCGACCGGTCGCTTTCTCAATTACGATTTCAAAACCCTTTTTGCAGGCTATGAATTCAACCCCACTTCCTGTCTGGCCACAGACGCAGATGCGCTTTCATTTGGAACCTGGGATGGTCTGCTCACGATCCACCCGAAGGAACTCCTGGGCCAGCAAAAAAAAGGAAACATTATCCTGGCAGACTGGAAAATCAATGGAAAATCGCCGGACGAAACCGGAGAATATCTCACACTGGCATCAGATGAGGGACCAAACCTCAGGATTAAATATCATGAAAACAATCTATTCCTGCGGTTTGTAGCTCCGGGCAGTAAAAATCCCGAAAATGCCACCTTTGAATACCAGGTGGAGGGACTTTCAGACATGTGGATTCCGACAACTGCTGCCGGTATTGTAAACTTGTCAGGCCTGCCTCCCGGAAGCTATGACTTGTTTGTCAGACACACAGGTAACAGCCTTGATCAGGAAGATCAGGAACAATTCAAACTCCACATTTTTGTCAGGGCTCCCTGGTATACATCCAAAGTAGCTCAAATCATTTATATCCTCCTCATCCTGTTTGTGGCGTTTCAGTTTACCCAATACAATAAAAAACAGACAGAAAGCAAGCACCAGGCAGAGCTGGCCACTAAGGAAATGGAGCGACTTCAGTTTGTGGACCGGTTCAGAAAGCGCTTTACTGCCTACCTTGCCCATGAGTTCAAGGCGCCTCTGACCATCATCCTTGGCGTCACAGAAATGATGAAACTCAACGCCAAAAAAGATTCGCCTGGCATAGAATACCTCAAATCCATTCAGGAAGAAAGCAATGAAATGCTGGATCTGGTGAGTGAGATGATGGATATCATGAAACTGGAGGAAGGCAACCTGAAACTGCATTTTGAGCTTGCAGAATACAATAGCTTTTTAAAAAATGCGATTCAGGGATACACGAATCTCGCCTCGTTAAAAAACATTAAGCTGTCACTGATCCTTCCTGAAGAACCTATTGATATCTGCATGGATCTCATGCGCACCAAATTCATCATCAATAACCTCCTCACCAATGCCCTCCGATTTACTCCGGAAGGAGGAAGTATAAAAATCCAGGTCAGCAAAGCAGAAAGCGATACTGTACGCACCACGATCAGTGATACAGGCTATGGCATCCCGGCAGACAAGCTTCCCTATATCTTTGACCGCTATTTTCAGGTAAGTCAGGAAGACTCCGGCAACCGTTACTTTGGTCTCGGACTGGCTTTTGTCAAGGAACTCTCTGTTGCTTGTGGAGGCAATGTTTCCGTAGAAAGCATAGTCAATAAAGGCACAGCATTTACGCTCGATCTGCCGCAAAATGCACATTGTGAATCTATGAGTTCACAGGAAAATCTCTCAACGAAAGAGGAGATCATCATTCTGAATGAATCGGAAGCCCGGCAATTTGAATCCATCGAAAATGACAATCCCCTGTTGCTGATCTGCGATGATAACCCCACCATTCTTTCCTACCTGGAAGTGTTCCTGCAAAACAGGTATACGATACTGAAAGCATCCAATGGCGAGGAGGGCTTAGCCCTTGCGATTGAACACCTACCGGACCTCATTCTGACCGATGTGGTGATGCCATTGATGAATGGACTGGAACTGACAGGTAAAATCAAAAAAAATCCGCTTACGAGCCACATTCCTGTCGTGATTCTGAGCGGTAAAGATGAATCAGAAGCCAGGATTTCAGGACAATTGGCCGGAGCAGACGCATACCTTACCAAACCTTTCCATTATCAGGAATTGATCCTAACACTGCAAAACCTGTATTCCCTCCAGCAGGTCTGGAAAGAACGATATTCACGAATCATCGAAAATGCGACAACGCCCAATAGAGAAGAAAGACCTGAGGATAACTCAGATGCTTCGGATGAATTGATGAATGCGGAAGGCATCAGGTCTACTGACCAGTTTATTGAAGAGCTGTTCAATGCCTTTGAACAAAATTATCACAACGACTCGTTCGACACCCACCAGCTTTGCAGACAGTTATTCATTAGCCGAACGCAGTTGTATCGAAAACTGGCCTCCATTTCAGATGAAAGTCCTATGGAAATGTTGCGCAATTACAGACTCCAGAAAGCATCGGAACTGTTATTGCAATTTCCTGACACAATCATCCAGGATATCGCAGTAAAAGCGGGCTTTAAGGAACGAACACATTTTAATGCCATCTTCCAGAAAAAATTTGGTATGACACCCAGTGAATGGAGAAGATTAAAATTGGCAGATGAGGAAAATGCTGATACGGAATAATACACCATCGAAAACCACTCACAACCGGTCAACAATAGGACCGGTTTCTTGAATCGGTCCCATCACCGGTGCTCCGATCAGGAGTCTTAGCCCTGCGTTAAAAAATACAAAGATATTGCAATGCAAAATACAATGCAATGATGCAGGTCATCAACATGTGGCAGGAATAAACTATTCTCCTTAGACCTCCATGGGAGATGCTCACATATACCATGATATTTCTTTACTCAACGAGAATTTCATTATTTTTGGGCATGCAAATCCAACTCATAATGATTTATCGTCGTAACCAAATACAACCTGTTAGAATTCAAATCACATTTTATCCCGGGTGACGGTATGTCTATGCAAGTCAGAAGAACGGAAATATTGATTACAGGTGGCGCAGGGTTTATTGGGACTAATCTGGCGAATGCACTGGAACATGCGGGAGCAAACGTGATGATCGCTGATGCACTGATTGATGAACATGGCGGCAATTCCTTCCACCTCAAGCAGTTTTCACCCAAGGCCAAATTCCTGCAGGTGGCCGTTGAATCTGGTCATGCCGATTTTACAGCTATGGTCAGACAGGCCGACATCATCTACCATCTGGCTGGTCAAAGCCACCACTGGGCATCTCTGGAAGACCCGTTCTCCGACCTCCAGCACAACTGCAAAAGCACGCTCGCACTTCTCGACACCTGCCGACAGCACAACCCTAAGGCACGGATCATTTTTACATCGACCCGACAGGTTTATGGCACACCTGTCAGGCTTCCTGTAGACGAAACTCATCCATTGCAGGCGGTAGACGTGAATGGCATCCATAAACTGACTGCCGAACAATACCTTCGGTTATACCACAATCTCTTCGGCATCCCGGTCACCATTACCAGACTCACCAATACCTACGGACCCGGAATGCGCATCTCCGACGACAAACAATCTTTCCTGGGTCACTGGATCAGGCAGGCATTACAAGGTAAGCCTTTTGACGTTTGGGGAGGACACCAGTTGCGCGATTTTACGTTTGTAAACGATGTGGTAAAGGCACTGATCGCCCTGGCAGATATAAAAAGTGAATCCGTAGGAATCTTCAACATAGGCGGAAAAGAAGTCTTCCGATTGTCTGACATTGCAGCACTCCTCACTTCACTGACCGGCACACAGCACCGAATCATCCCGTTTCCAGAGGAACGCAGGAAAATAGAAATCGGCGATTTCTACACAGATTACAGCCGCCTCTCACATGCGACTGGCTGGCAGCCTGAAACAACAATGGACGCCGGAATGGAGCAAACTCTGGCATATTACAACACAAATTTGTCGCATTATCTTCAGTAATTCTTATGTCCGGAAAGATCAGCATGACAAACCTCCCTACGCTTTTTGCCCCGTACCAGGAGGAGATAAAACAAGCCGTCTCAAAGGTCATCGATGCAGGAATCTATGTGGGCGGTCTGGAAGTCAGTGCTTTTGAACAGGAATGGTCAATGTCGATGGTGCGATGTCTACCCACACCCGCACAGCATTGGCAAGATGAATGGCGGTGGCGGTGGCAACAGCTGATAGGGACACGGTAGCCACCTTGTCTCCAGCTTGAATGCCTAAGGCGCGGAGACAAATTGCCAGTGCGTCGGTGCCGTTTCC
>JAJTEZ010000138.1 GCA_021298335.1 Saprospiraceae bacterium
TCTGCAAGTGGTGACTGGCTCAATACAAAGCCTGTGCCTGCAGCCCCTTTAAACGTGATATCACCCACCTCAAGTCGAGCGGTCTCGAGCATAAAACGGGCTTCATCGAGGTCAAGACAACGAAGGTTTGGCACTACTACCTCTCCGCCTTCATTTTTTGAAAGCACAAAATCCAGGGTTCCACCTTTCGCAATTTCAACATCTTCCTCCAGGATGTTGGCGTCGATAATTTTCTTATCGCCATACCAGACTTCCAGAATATGGTTGGGCTCCCCCGGATCGTACATGTAATCGCGGATGCGGCAATTTAAATCGCGGTAGCTGAGTTCTGTCTTTTTCTGCTCAAATGCATTGCCATACAAAATGGGCAAATCTTTGACCCTCAGGGACTCTTTTCCGAATTTTGTCACTGTCACATAAATCTTACGCTTTTCCTTGACAAGGGAGGCCGGCTTGGGATTTTGCTCTGTGATGAGCCCTCCCTGCTTTCCTACGATAAATACGGAGTCATTGACGATGATTTCGAAATCATTTTCTTCGGCCAGGGAGATAGCCTCCTTCAGCGACATGCCGATCAATTTAGGAAGTTCTATTTTCTGTCCGTGATTCGTGTAAATTCTCAGCCAGATCTGTATGGCAAGCAGGAATAAGACAAAGCCTCCTGCTATCCACATAAGTTGCCGAAGCACTGGATGTTCCTTGATTGCCTGAAGCGGCCCCGACGACTGATTCATCTTTGACATACAATGGCGTTTTTATCAGTTCAAATCTACCAACTGCATTCGAACCATGTTTTTCAATTGCAAAAGTAAAAAATAACCCCGACAACAAAATGACTATTTATTGTCGGGGTATTCTTAAAATTACAGCGAACTCACACATCAGTCAAAGACGAGTGTCGCTGTACATCTATTTATAATTTTGCAAGGCGCTGCGCAACTTGCCGTATGCCATCGCTGGCAATCAGAAGATACATGCCCGCAGGCAGCGCACTGATGTCGATCTGATTTTTTCCCGCAGCCAAAGCACCTGAAAGGAACGGTCTTCCGGAAATGTCTGTGATCCTGAATGTATTCAATTCACTTGCCTTACCTTCCAGCACTACGTTTAATTCCTGGTTTGCAGGATTGGGGAAGACCCAGACTTCTTCGGTCAGGGAATAATCGCTGCTTGAGTTGACAAAATCCTTGCTTCGGAGAATGGCAAATCGTGTGATGCTGATCCATCCCCCTTGACCATCCTGAACAGTAAATGTGAAGTGATCCCCTCCTTCCAGACTGGAAGCAGCCTCATATCTAAGCCTTCCATCATTGAGTTGGGCTTGCGTGAATACCGTGCCTGCAATCACTGCGCTTCCATTGAAGGTGAGTATACCTCCTGTCGGAACATCTACGATTGTGTAGACAAGTTCTGCAGCAGAGTTGTTGTTGTCCTGAGCCAGCAACAAGGCATCATTGATGGTGGCTTTGTTTCCAGGATGAATTTTCAGAGTGTCATTTCTTACCAGATATGGCTGGTCCAGAATCACGTTTGAGCAAAACTCTATCTTCAGCTCCTGCAACTTGCCACCAGAGCCTGACGACTTATCCTCCACCCGGATTTTCCAGTTACCTTTAATGGCTTCACCGTTAAATACTGACAGTGGACTTTCAGGGCGATACACTTTTCCTGTATTGATCGGGCACTGGAAAAAATCAGGCGACTGATCATCCAGTCCGACGTTTAGGTTCTGCTGTGTACCGCATTTTCTGGTCCACAGTAGGGCTTCTTTGCCTGATGGTGCCACCAGGTATGCCACGAGATCCACCAGACGGCTGTGTTCGCCGCGGATCAGCTTTATATTGACATCACTGGCAATGCCGTCATCCAGAACCTGCACCGGCAATTCAACAGTAGATGTGCCGGAAGCTGAAATATTGACTGACTGTATGCCGGATTCATACACTTTGCATGACAGGGCTTCTGTCATAAATGCCTGAATGGCCGACCATTCACCGGCTCTGCAACTGTTTTTAGCCCGCACTCGCCAGTAGTAGATTTTTGCTTTGTTGAGTATGGCTGTAGAGGTGAAGGTCGTGTCTGTAACCTCTTTTGCCGAAACGACATTTGTCGGGTCAAAGTTTGGACTAGTCGATACCTGGATTTCATAGCCCAGGGCATCTCTCTTACCGCTCCAGTTGAATTTTGGCAGGGCCACCACGCCGCTGACGCCATTTGCTGGCTCGAGAGTTTGCAGTGGATTCAGCTTGCCTCCTGTCACAAGCAGGGTAATGAATCGCTCCATAGTATCTACACCTGGGGCGATGGCCCGAACCAGGAGCTGCCCGGACTGGTTTCCGTCGATATTTTCTGTATTTATCTTCAGCGTGACATTGTTTCCTGCAGTCACTGTCGATGTGCTGAAGGAAGCTGTGGCTCCATTTGGAAGTCCTGATACAAGTGTAAATTCTACCGGACCATTGTAGCCGGCAAGACCTGCTGTCGTAAATTCAATATTGCCTTCATCAGGCTGGCAGAGGCGGACAATACTTTGTTGAGATTCGAAGAAAATACCTGGAATGGTTGGTTGTTCGATTCTTGAAGGAATTCGGGAAGAAGTCAGGAAGATGTTGTCAGCTGCTTTAATAACAATTCTGAAAAAATTCGAAATTTTATTTGGAATATAAACGACCTGGCTACCGTCATTGGGTACATTGAGCGCCAGTGGTATGAGATTCGGGTCGTCTGTGCGAAGTGCTCCGTTGAAGGAACCGTAAATATTGACCAGCTGGCAATTGACAGGTGCCTTGTCTGTATTTGCAACATTCCATGTCACATTGACAGCCTGTCCAACCTGAAAACGGACATCAATTTCTGGATAGGTAATTTTAAAAGGACCCGCTTGTGATGAGGAGTTGATTTTATAGTCTTCCCAGATCACACCGCCTGCGTTTGCGCTATTATCACGTACTGTGAAGCGGAAATTCATTTCTCTGGATCCTGTCGGCAACACTTCTGTCTTGCTGGCCAGGTTGCCGGATACTATATCTTCTTTCCGTGGAAGAAACCGCACATCACCTGTCAGGCTGGGCTTCCAGGATCTAAACAGAGGAGCGGTAGCGGTGAATGAACCCAGCGTCGTCAGTTCACCGGCATCGTATTGCTCCCAGCAATATGTCATTGCGTCACCATCTTCATCTGTGGCGGTTCCCACGAGCTCAAATGGTGTCGATATTGGGATGACGTAAGATTTTCCAGGCACTGCGATTTCAGGGAAATGATTTCCGGAAGCGATTTTGTCGGCGCAAGCGTATGCATTGCCACCTTGTCTGGTTTTGGCATACATCTGGTCGAGAGAGCCGATGTGGAAGTAATCGTCATTGTCAGACACCACATTGTCTGTACCGCAGGAACCTGCATAAGACATAATGGTGCTACCCGACCCTGGTTCGTAGGCAGTTTCCGGAGCTCTCTGGTCTGCGGCGGCATCACATTTATTCCAGGTGTGGCTGGCATTGAGCTGGTGACCGACCTCATGCGCCATGACCCTTGTAACTACCCCGGACAGGTCATTGTTGTTGTTGCACGTCACTCCGTTGCCTTTATTTGACTGGCAGGCTGATCCTAATTGCGCCACTCCTCCAATGTCAAAACAAACAGACAGAACGTGCCCGATATCGTAGGATGAAGATGGAATCAGGGCATTCAGTTTTCCGGTATTCAGACCCACAAGTTTCTTTCCTTCGTCGGAATTGTCGTATGGGTCAGTGGTCGCATTCAGAAATATCAGCTTGTCGTTTTCATCGATCAGTACAAAACGCATGGCCATTTCACGTTCATAAATCACATTCATTCTGTTCATCATCACGTTGATGTCTGCGAGGCACTTTTCGACAGTTCCTCTGCGTGCTCCCCATTCGCCCGTGCAGGCAACGGCAGTTTTATACACGCGCACTTCTACTTCGGCTGCATTACGGTTTGACGGCATGAAAAAGCCCTGTGCAGGTCTGTAGCTTTCATCTACTCCACAAAGAGGGACATTTTTGTAGGTATCTGGCTGATGGTCCTTCACCTGGTAGACAATGTAATCACTTGTGCTTTCACTGGAATAGGGGTCGATATATTTTTCTCCGTCGAGGGCAAAAATAGCTGCATGAAATCCGTTGACTGACGTCGCAAAGCGCATCCATTTGGCTTTATTGGTCTTTGAGACTGCTTTGTATGACCGGATGCCAGGAAATTTTGCAGAGAGACCTTCCATCATTACGGGAGATTCCACAACGGCAAATCGTTCGATTGAACCGTCGGGCATAGGAATATCTAAAGGGATCCCTTCAGTCAATCCTGCAACAGATTTTTCCATAGGTGCCGATGCGAGATAAGTTTTCAGTGATTCAATTTCCAGATGGAAGGTAGTATAGGCATTCGGGATGATTGTACGGCTTTCGGCCGAACGAAGCTGCATCGTGTTTTCTGCTTTTCTGGTCCAGAATGATTGCCCCGCCAGCGAGGCTGCGGTGCAAACACCGAGGAGAAGGAAGAGGAATTTTCGTGCCATATGAATGATTGATATTTTTAAAGTTGCTAATGAAAAGTTGTACTTTTTACTTATTCAAATTCAAGCGATAACGTTTTTTAGTGCTTTTTAGTTTCAATAAATGCCCATTTCGCGATAATAGATCAAGTACCACTGCCCATCCATTTTAGCAAACCTCCTCTCCATTGAAAATTGGTTTGATTTATCGGCAATGATTTCTGAGATGATATTGCCCACAGACATAAACTGGCGGGTAAAGGTGCCATCCATATCGTTATACGCCTTATGAATTGTCCAGTGTTCTTTTTGCCAGCGAAAGTCAGGTGGAGAAGGGGGCATGCTGTCTCTGGCTGCCGCCGTTCCCTCCAGGGGAAAAACGATATGTTCTAATTGGAACAAACTGTCAGCACCAAACTGGTTATAAAATTGAAGAAACTCATCGCTTTCATAAGCGGGAATTGATGCGGTTGTACTGTTGGCGGGTAGATTTTCCCTTTTGAGAAAGTAAAAAATGCCCGAGCACAGGATAAAAAATGCTACAAACCACCACAAACTAAGTTTCCCAGCCATAAACCAAAATGTATTCATCAATTTGACTGCAAAATAAGGTATATTTTGATTTTGACGCGTGTTTTGTGATCTCCCCTTCCATTAGAAAAGTATCATTTTGTGTTTCAAAGGGGAGAATCCTGATATGTTGCCTGAAATCGAGTTCTTTTGCGCCGTAGGCTTTATACATTGCCTCCTTGGCACCCCAGATGGCATGGAGGTAGGTGATGGCCATGTCAGGTTGTTGGGGCAGACTATCCATTTCCTCCGGAGAAAGAAATTTAGCACCGATTCGGGTGATTTTTGACACTTTTTTCTGGATGTCAATGCCGCAGGGCTTATCACAAATGATGGCTGCGGCACGCTTATAGCTATGGCTGAGTGAAATGTAGCGACTGTCTGAGTCAAAAAATGGCTTGCCGGTAGGTGATTTTCGGGTGAAAATCCGGGGCGTATTACCTTCAACGACGGCCAGAATATACCTGGTAGCCAGCCATTCGAGGTGGCGCGATGCGGGTAATGCCGTGAGCTCTGCATTTTCATGAGCACTCAAAACCAGTTGGTCGTAAAAAAAATCTGTCTGTTCAGCTATATCCCAGACACCTAAGCGCATCTGTGCATTCGAGGGAGATAAAATCAACAGGCTCACCGGTGTGTGTTTCTAAACTTAAAGACTGTGGAAATGTTACCACCGTAAAAATAAGGTAAGATTGCAATTGGGTGTTTACTTTGAGAAGAAAATGGACCTCACGGGCCATCGGGGTAGCATTTATGCTCTCGCCGGGAATCAGGAATGGTTGTTTTCGGCAGGAGGTGATGGGTGGATTACCCGATGGAGGGCTGATGCCTCAGACCAGAATGGAGAATTACTGGGACAAACGAATACCCAGCTTTTCAGTCTATGTCTGGTGGAAGAGATGTCGTTGCTGATCGCCGGAGATATGCAGGGCCATCTTTACTGGCTGGATGTAAAGCGAAAATTGATTTTATCCAGAATTGCCTGGCACAAGGGTAGTATCTTTCATATTCTCAGGGTGGGTGAGGGTTTAGTTTTGACAACCAGTGCGGATGGAACCATTTGTTTATGGGATATTGCTTCCCGCCAGACCATCCAGTCATTGCAACTGTCTGCTCAGGGATTGCGCACTTCCTGGTTTGATGGTAAGGATACGGTGTTTACAGGTGCCAGCGACAACTGTCTGTACCGAACGAATCTCACAGCTTGGAGGGAGTCTGTGTTTGTAAGCCAGGCACATGCCAATAGTATTTTTGCCATTTGCGGGCTTTCGGATGGCAGATTATTGACTGGAGGAAGGGATGCGCACCTTAGGGAATGGCGCCGGGAAGATGGGCAGCT
>JAJTEZ010000139.1 GCA_021298335.1 Saprospiraceae bacterium
AGGTTTTGCATCTGAACCCTGGCTTCCAGAGTATCCAGCATGGGTCTTTCTCCGCTGGCAGAAGTAGTGAGCGTTGCCTGATACCTTTGTGTGGCATTCAGGTAAGCTGCCTTCCATGTTTCCAGTGTGTGAAATGCCCGAAACCATTCCCAGTAGGACATAGAGGCGTCAAATAAAACTTCATTCATTTCGATTTGTTGCTTGGCTTTTGCTGCCTGGATTTTGACAACAGCTGCCTTGACACCTAGCCTGCGTTCATCGATTAGTAAGCCCCGCCCCAATGGCATGCTGATGCCACCAAATAACAAACCACTTGCCGGAGTCGAGTTTTCTTCACTGAGGAATGAACCCCGGTTGACTTCGTATCCTGTTTTGATGTCTGCGCCAATCCAGGTGGGGATTTTGAGTTCGCCGCCAGCAAGGCTGAAATACTGTTTATCATCAAAATATTTTTGTGTAGTCCTGGCTTCAAAAATAGGGTCGAAACTGCCTTTTGCCTTGAGTTGTTCAGCCTCTGCCCTGGCTGGTTGCAGCGATGCCTGAAAGGATAGAGGGTGATATTTCTGCACATGGCGCAAAAAGTCTTTCAGGAAAGGAATTACGGGCAGGGTATCTACTTGCACGGCAGAGGAAAATGTAAGGTTGCTTTCGTGTATGGAGAGCGCTTTTCCCCCTGGGAAAATCCATAGCAGACATCCGAAACAAACGATGCGGAGGAACTTATTTTTTTTCATTCTTTGCATTTCCTGTGACAGTTGTTTTGTAATAATCAGGTGGGAAACCATTGATCTGTCGCCAGAGTTCATACCAGACACTTACGTCTTTTAGCAGAGTAATTGCTTTAATGCCGGCCCCAACCCTCAGCTGCTCCGGCCATGGGTGGGAAGAAGGTCTGGGTTTTACGAGCACTCTGTATAATTGATTTTCTGAAATAAAATTGTCGATTGCCAGCACTTCCCCTTCATATGTTCCGTAAGAGATGCCAGGCCAGCCTGAAAAAATAATGGCAGGCCACCCATCAAACTGGATCATCACTTTCTGTCCTTTTTCAAAGAGTGGCAAGTCGATAGGCTTGACGTACATCTGTACAGCCAGGTCATACACTTCCGGCATGATGCTGACTATTTCGTCACCCTCCTTGATGGTTTCTCCGATGCCCACCTGTTTTGCCTGAGTGACAAATCCTGACTGGGGGGCTATGATGTAGTAGAAAGAAGTCCGCACCTTGTAGGCACCGTATTGATTACGCAGTTTGCCGGCAGTGGCTTCTGCGTCGTACATAGCTGAGACTGCAGAAAGCCTGTCCGATGCTGCTTTAGCTGTTTTTTCCCTAAAATCTGCTTCCAGGGCATTGAGTTCAATTTCTGCATTGAGAAATTCATTACGGCTTGTGAGCAGTTTGTTTTGCTGCGAAATTTTTTTGGCCTGTGTTTCTTGATACTTTATCCGCCTGTTTTCCATATCTGTTTGGGATCGAAGTCCTTTTTCAAACAGGGTCTGAATTCGATCAAACTGTATTTTAGCGATGTCGGCCTCAGCAGTTACGGCAAATAGATCGATGCTGTCTGTGCGAATTTTTAGCCTGGATTGCAGCAATTTATTGGTTGCCTGCATCAGTTTGAGTCGATAATTGGCTTTGATTGCCGCCAATTGATTTTCGAGCGTTTGCGCCTTGCTTTTGTATGTGTCTGCTGATGCTGATTTGGCATCGAGTTGTTGCTGGGTATTCGTCAATAGATCGGGGTCCAGATAATCATCCTTGATTTCAGACAAACGGACGATTGTATCTCCTTTGTCTACCTTCTGACCTTCCTGGACATACCATTGTTCGATCCGTCCGGCTATGGCTGATTGAATTGTCTGGGGTCGCTGGCCGGGCTGGAGTGCGATCAATTCTCCCTTGGAGCGAACGTTTTGCGTCCAGGGCATACACAGAATCATGAAGCCTGAAACTAAAAGCGTTAGAATAAAGTTCGCGAATGGCAAGAAATGACTTAAACTTTCGGCTGTCTAACTGACCCTTAATCGATTGTTCGGATATATTCAACATAGCTATTCTGATTTTTTGGTGGTTACCGTCACGATTTTCCCATCCTCCATCCATGCAATCTGGTGTGTCAGAGACATTATTTCGGGATCCTGGGTCAGTAAGATTGTTGTGCGTCGGTTTGAAGTATCAAGTATATACCTGTAAATCTGAAGTTTTTCATCCCTGTCCAATTGAGTAAATATGTCTTCTACGATAAGAATTTTGGGTTCTTTCAATAGATTTCTGGCAAGGATAATTTTTTGGACTGTTCCGCCGTTCAATTTTCGACTTTGAGGCCCTATAGGTGTGTCAAATCCCTCTGCCAGACTCTCGAAAAAAGGCTTTAACTGGAGAAAGTCAAACATAGCTGTTATTTTTTCATAAGGCATCTGCTGTCCCAGGGTTAGATTTTCCAGAAGTGAGCCTTCAAACAGGCAATCATCCATGATACACTCTGCAATGACAGACCTGAGTTGAACCAGGTCATAATTGGCAATGGGAACGCCATTAACCAAAATCTTACCTTGTTGAGGGTGATAAAATGCGCTCAAAAGTTGAGTAAACGTTGATTTACCTGAACCACTTTTTCCACTGAGACTAAGGGAAGTATTTGCATCAATATTGAGACTTAATCCCTTTAATGTCGGTTGCTGATCTCCCGGATAGGTAAACCACACGTCCTTTACAGAAAGGGAAAGACCTGCATCTGCTGAGGGCAGTTGAGCAAAATGGTGGCTATTGGTTTCTAAAGGCATGTCTGTTACCTGTCCGATTTTTTCGATGGAAGTAAGGAGGTCGTAAATTTGTTCCATGACCAATAGCATCCTTTCGGAAGACGACAGAAGAAGCAACACAATAATTTCCGCAGCGACAAACTGTCCAATATTCATTTGCTGTTCAAAGACCAAAATTCCACCTAATATCAAAAAGCTTGCCGCCACAAGGATTTTAAATAAAATGAACAGGTAATAATGTCCAAGAATCACCTTAAAATGTTTCTCACGGGCACTTAAATATGAGTGAACAAGCTCGTCTGTTTTTAGCAATGGAAGAGCACTATTGCAGGCAAGTCGAAAAGTGGTATGGGCTCTGGCTACTTCTTCCAACCAAAATGCAACCTGATACTTGTATTTTGATTCTGTAAAACTTGAACGTAACCCTTTAGAAAAAATATACCTTCCTGTAATGAATGCGGAAACGA
Source organism: Saprospiraceae bacterium (assembly GCA_021298335.1). Lineage (GTDB taxonomy): Bacteria > Bacteroidota > Bacteroidia > Chitinophagales > Saprospiraceae > OLB9. Next base: position 3,231 of record JAJTEZ010000139.1, read on the forward strand.
TGACAAGTAAGCTGAAAATGATGAAAAAAGGATGGTATAAGGATAACAGAATCAGACCGAAAAATATTTGAACACCTGCAGCGGTAAACTCCAGCAACACCTTAGCAGCACCCTTCTGCAGCATGATCGTGTCGAAGAATCTGTTCATCAGTTCCGGTGCATATTTTCCCTGCAGCGAACTCATTTGAATGCGGGGTATCCGAAAGGCAAATTCGAATGCAGATCGCACAAAAATATCTTTTTGCAGGTCCTCCGTGATGCGCAACTGGATCACCTGCAGCCCCGCAATCAAGATGTAACCTATAAGGACTACTCCTACCAGCAGGATCCAGGAAGCAGAAATTTCACCTCCTTGTATCAGGTTGATGATGGATTGAAGGCCAAGTGGCAAACTGAGCGAAATGGCACCGCTGATAATTGCAAAAATGTACAGATTCCGGAGAGCAGCTCTATTCGGCTGTAAGAGTCTGAAGAATCGTTGAAGAGGTGTGTAGATCATCAGTTTTTTGATTAATGGCGGCCATTGCCAGTGAGTAATAAAAATCTGCCAAAGACTCTCCCTCTAACGGCATGTCTGTCAGAGAAGGCAAGTGTTCACTGAAAAACCTTTGGTGGTGAATTCCTTCAATGATTGTGGTGACAAGCATATGAGGGTATGCGTAGCCGGATTTGATTTCCAGGATGAGTTGGCTGAGAATGGAAACAAATTTTTTATAATTGTAAAACAAACCATTTCTGTTGAGCTGATCAACTTCTTTGATGAGGTAAGCTTTGGAAGACTCCCTCACAATCACCTGATACAGCCTGCCTATATCCATTCCGTTGTAGTTTACTTTTGTTGGCGAAGCCAGCTGTTCGATTGCGTGAAGGAGTTTTTGTTGCGGACTGGATAAATTGGCATTGCGCAAAGCAAGATTGTATTCTGCCCAACTCCAATACCATGAGGATAAATACAGCAACAATTTGTGTTTGTTTTCAAAATAGCGGTAGATCGATGCTTCTGTAGATTGCATTTTTGTGGCTAGTTTTCGAAAGGTAAACTGTTCGAATCCTACTTCGTCGATGATTTCGATGCTATTTGTGAGAATACTCCAACCCAGAGTGCTGGTTGCCGGATCTTTCAGGAATATCCCTCCTTTGATTGAACCTGAGAATGTAGATAATTCGAGATGCATTGTATTTTAATAGTAATACTATCATAAATAAAAGTATTACTATTTATGTTGAGAGGAATAGTATTAAAAAAATGTTAATCCTGCGCTGGAGGGTGGATTTTTACGCCTGAATTTTTTTCAGGATTGTATCCTTCAGGGTTTCTGTAACGGGTACGCGTCTGACATTGTTTTTAATGAAGTCTCTGAAAGTCCGTTCGTTTTGAAGGAGTTCATTGCTTTGTGGGTGGTGGCTCAGATGGTCCATCAGTATTCTTTCCTCATCTTCCCCCAGCTGATTATCCAGATAGAGGTGGATTTGCTTTTTCAGATCGTTGCCTGCCTCAAAATTTGCCATGATTGATCAATATTTACCTGGTATGTATATGATTTCTATTCGAAATGAGATTATTCCTCTTCAAAAGTGTCGTTTTCCTGTTTTAGACCTCTGTAATCCTTGTAGCCCAACTTGGATGCATAGGATTTCAGTTTATTTTTGAGCATATTTCTCGCTCTAAACAGCCTGGATCTCACAGTACCAATAGGAAGGTCCAGGATTTTAGCCATCTCTTCGTAAGTAAAATTCTCTACATCACATAAGAGGATGACTGTTTTGAATTCGAGTGGCAGGGAATTCAGAGCCAAAGTCACTTCATCACCCAGCGTGTCGTCAAAAAAGTCCTTTCTCAAGTCGGCATGTGCAATCGTCGCACTACCGCCCCCTTCTTTATGAGTGATTGCATCGTCAATATTTACCTTAGCCGGCCTGCGTGCCTTCTTTCGGTATTCGTTGATGTATGCATTTTTCAGGATCTTAAACAACCAGGCTTTCGCATTGGTTCCCGGATCGTAATTTTCTATAAACTTATGCGCTTTCAGATAGGTTTCCTGCACCAGATCCTCTGCATCTGCCTCATTGTAGGTCAGGTGGTATGCAAAGGTTTTCAGTGCTTCCATGTGTGGGAACAATTCCTTTTCAAATAGCCGGGTATTTTTGGAAGCAGACACTGACACAGTTTTGTGTGCAAAAATAAGGAAATTTCAGGAATGTTTGTAGAAAGACTTCAACTTCCCATTGCGCAATAAATTGTCGGTGGTGTAAACATTATACCTTTTGAATTGTATCAATGGCCAAATATTTAATTGATGCGGATTTTATTTCTATTAAATGCCCTAATCTTTAGTATGGCCGGTCTGACGGCACAATCTGGGATTTTGAAAGGAACAGTGACCGACAAGCTGACGAATGAGCCTATCATTGGAGCCAATATCGTGTTGGTTGGCAAGGATCTGGGTACTGCCTCAGACATTGACGGAACCTATATTTTTGAGGGTCTGGTCCCCGGCATCTATGACATTCAGGTGAGTTATCTTGGCTATCAGACCATCAGTCAATATGAAATTGAAGTCCAGGGCAGGCGGCCTACCATTTTTGATTTTCAGATGTCTGAAGATGCGCGTCAGCTGGAGGAAGTTGTTGTCAAGGCAGCCTCATTCCGAAAAACAGCGGAAAGTCCGGTTTCACTGCGCAATATCGGCGTATCCGAAATCAAGCGCAATCCTGGAGGCAACCGGGATATTTCCCGTGTGGTGCAGTCATTGCCGGGAGTTACTTCCACTGCGTCTTTCCGGAACGACTTGATTATCCGCGGAGGGGCACCAAATGAAAACCGTTTTTTTGTAGATGACGTAGAAGTGCCTGTCATCAATCACTTTGCCACGCAGGGTTCTTCTGGAGGTCCTGCCGGAATTATCAATATCGATTTTATCCGGGAGGTCGATTTTTACAGCGGGGCTTTTCCGGTGAGCCGTGGCAACACACTCAGTTCGGTGTTTAACTTCAAATTTAAGGATGGCCGGGACGACAGGCTGGGACTGACTGCCACAGCTGGAGCCTACAGTTTTTATTTAAGGCAATCGGTTTGCCATTCCTGCCTACCTACACAGATTTTAATGCAAAATGGAAATACAAGATCGATGACCGGAATGAGATTACATTCATTGGACTAGGTGCCATTGACGATTTTGTGTTGAATGAGGAAGCCAATGATACAGAAGCCAAAGTGTTTATTCTGGAAAGACTTCCCATCAACACCCAATGGAACTATACAAACGGACTTGTCTATAAAAATTATCAAAAAAACGGTTATACTTCATTTGTCCTAAGTCGCAATATGCTGAATAATAATGCCGTCAAATATTTTAACAATGACGAATCGTCACCTGAAAATCTCGTGCTGGACTATAATTCTCAAGAAATTGAAAATAAACTTCGCGTAGAGCAATATCAAAAAAATGGGGTCTGGGAATCTATGGCTGGTCTTTCTTATGAATTTGTGAAGTACAACAACCGGACAAACAATAAAATCTTTTCAGGGGCGGGTCCGGAGCAAATCAATTTTTCCAACGCAATCCAACTGCACAAATATGGATTTTTTGGGAATATTTCCCGCAAGTTTTTTGCAGACAAACTCAATGTCACAGCAGGATTCAGGGCCGATGGAAATTCCTATTCCGCGGAGATGCGAAATCCATTGCAACAGTTTTCTCCCAGAATTTCTGCGTCTTATCAGGTGTCTGAAAAGTGGGCCATCAATGCCAATGTCGGCAAGTATTATCAGTTGCCGCCATACACAGTTTTGGGATATACCCGCTCTCGTGATGGGGTGCTTGTAAACCGGGAAAAC
>JAJTEZ010000140.1 GCA_021298335.1 Saprospiraceae bacterium
CGAGTGTTGCGGATTTCATCACCACTTACTTCCTGCACGGAATAAGTGATGTTTTTCTTACTTCGCTCGATACCAAGAGCCGTCACAACTACTTCGTCGAGGGCTGTACCTTCAGACAACATGACTTTAACGCCCGTTTGTCCGCCGGAAACTGCCACGTCCTGAGTGGTATATCCAATATAGGATACCTCCAGGGTAGCGCTTGACTTACTAAGTTTTAAGCTAAAAGCACCATCCACATCAGTGATAGTACCATTGTTTGTTCCTTTTTCAAGAACCGAAGCACCAATCAGTGGTGAGCCGTCACCAGAGGTAACCATTCCGGATACCATCTGTGCTGAAATGTTCGATCCCAGAAGGAGGAACAACATGAGGGGAAAACAAGATGCAACCGACCGCAGCCAGGATCTTCCCTCTTTTTGAAAATGGTGAAAATGTTTTGTCATGTGACTCATGATTTAAAAAGTTAAAATATTGAAAAAGTTAGAATTTCCATCGAACAAAAGCTTCCATTGCTTCATACTCTGCCAGACCCAACACATTATACTTATGGGCTGTATCCTTATTTCTGTCTTCGGCCCGCTGCCAGAACTCCCGCTTGTCTTCGCCCGGAAATACCGGAGAATCCTTTTGTGACTGATGCATAAAAATGGCTCGTCTTTTTTTCATTAATTCGTCAGGACTAATCGGAACAGCCATCTCAATTTCATCAATCGGCCATTCATGCCATGCTCCCCTGTGCCGTGGGGATCTGCCAGGTCCCCAGCCGCATATACCTGATGTGGTTTTACATCATTGAGGAGGTCGATGATGATTTGGAAGTCGATTTCAGATAATTTATTCTTTCTCACCCCTCCTGTTTCGTAAAACGGCATATTTAAAAAATGAATATTCTTTTCCGGCAGGCCACAATACAAAGCGCCACTTCGTGCTTCCTCCCTTCTGATGATTCCTTTGAGCACTCTTAGCTCTTTTAAATCTGTCTCCCCCTGCTCCTTTCGTTCAATAAAGCGGGTTACTTTGTTCACAAGTTTCAACAATTCCGGATGATCCACCCCCATAGCCCGTGCATAATCTGCCATAAATTCGGCGTAACGCCAGGCGTCGGTATCATGGACTGCAATATTTCCGGATACCTGGTAAGCTACGTGCACTTCGTGACCCTGTTCGACCAGACGCAAGAAAGTTCCACCCATGGAAATGACATCATCGTCCGGATGCGGACTAAAGATAATTACCCGCTTTTTGGCAGGATTGGCCCTCTCCGGCCTGTGTTTATCATCTGCATTTGGCTTTCCTCCGGGCCAACCGGTGATGGTATGCTGTAACTTGTTGAAAATCTCTATATTCAGTGTGTATGCAGAGTTATATTCCGCAATCAACTCCGATAGGCCATGATTGATATAGTCTTCATCTGTGAGTTTCAGCAAGGGCTTCTGGAGCTTTAAAGAAAGCCAAATGACAGCCTTGGCTACAAGCTTGTCGTCCCATTGGCAGATGCCAGCCAGCCAGGGTGTTTTTATTTTTGTCAGTTCTACAGAGGCTGCGTCATCCAGATAGAACTTGACATTGGTGTGGTTTTGTAAAAATGTGGCCGGAATCATCTCCGTCACATCACCTTCAATCGCCTGCGCCACAATCTCAGCTTTGTGAGACCCCCATGCCATGATAAAGATCTGTTTCGCCTTCAAAATCGTGCTGATCCCCATGGTGATTGCCCGGTATGGTACGTTTTCTTCTTTTCCAAACTCCTTAACCGCATCCATTCGGGTCATGTGGTCAAGTTTGACAAGTCGCGTTCTGGATGAAAGCCACGATCCCGGCTCATTAAAACCGATATGACCGGTACGGCCGATACCCAAAATCTGGATATCAATGCCCCCCAAGGATTCGATTTTCTTTTCGTATTCCTGGCAATAGTGGTCAACATATTCCATGGGAATGTCCCCGTTGGGAATATGTATATTTGACTGGGGAATATCAATATGGCTGAAGAGGTATTCGTGCATGAAGCGTACGTATGACTGGTTGGCATCCGGCTTCATTGGATAATATTCGTCGAGGTTAAAGGTGACGACATTTTGGAAAGACAGGCCCTCCTCACGGTGCATTCTGACTAGTTCGTTATAAACTTTTATGGGAGAGGAGCCAGTTGCCAGCCCAAGCACAAGATGATCATTTTCCTGCTGCTTCTGGCGGATGCACAAGGCGATATACCTGGCTATGTGGATGGCACCATCATCCGGATTGTCCCACATTTTTATAGGAATTTTCTCAAAGCTCTTCAACTGGTATTTCAATGCCGTCGTTCCTGCTGGCGCCGTTGTTGATGGTGCTGTCATATCTCCTCTGCTTATTTCTTCACAAATATAAACATTCTGTGCGCGCGCACAAATTTTTGAATTTTTTATTCGGCATTTTCTTAAATAACGAAAACGTTCCGATTTTCGCTGCCAGAATAATATAACATTTTGTATTCCCCTACTTTTATCAACTTATTGATTCCAAATCTTTCCGGAATAAAAACAGCTCAATTGTGACGAATAACGACCCAAATTGCATGACTGCCTTAAGATTACACCCTTTGGATGATGTGAGTCTATGATCATCCTAGATGATATCCACACATGTCCTGCCTTGACTTTTCATGCTACTGTAAAAAGCGGTCTTGCACAACAAATTTTTGGTATAAAAAATCCTAATCAAATAATCAATATACAAAAATTTGACTACTTTTGCATTTCAATTTTACGGAGGTTATAGCTCAGTTGGTTAGAGCATCGGTTTGTGGTACCGAGGGCCGTGGGTTCAAGTCCCATTAGCCTCCCTGATAAAAAGGCGGTAAATATATACCGCCTTTTTTATTTTCAACTTACAGAAGCGAAATTCGCCAACAAATTTTCCTTCGTAATAACACAATTGATTAGGTTTGTAAGTAAATCATCCGGTGTATGTCCTTTAGCAAGATTTCACTCATCTTTTCAATTGTCCTCTCATCCTGTATCGCCCTGTTTTATTATCCTAAGTGGAACAAAGAAAGTACGGAAGCCACCATCAGCTGGGACGTCTCCGGTTACTATTGGTATCTGCCAGCCTTTTTTATCTATGAGGATATCAGACAGCTGGCTTTTAGTCAGAAAATCATTGAACAATACAGACCTACACCCTCCAATCTCCAGTCATTTACGCACAAAAATCAAAACCAGGTTCTGAAATATAGTGGCGGCCAGGCCATTTCCTTTTTTCCGGCATTTTACATTGGACATAAATTTGCAGGATGGATGGGATATGCACAAGATGGTTTTTCACCACCCTACCAGTTGGCCATGTTTCTCTGGGGTTTATTTGTCTCTCTTTTGGGCATAGTTTTTCTCCGGCTGGTCTTGTTGCGGTACTTTTCTGACGTCGCCACAGGAATTACGCTTCTTGTTTTAGTCTTTGCCACAAATTTTCTGGAATATGGCTTCATCACTAATGCGATGACGCATAATTTCCTGTTTACATACTATGCTATCCTGCTTTGGGCTTGCATCCGTTTTTATGAAAAACCACTTTTTCAATACGCTGCGCTTATTGGTTTCTGCATCGGCATGATGGCGTTGACCAGACCTACAGAAATTCTTGCAGCTTTACTGGCGATAGGGTTTGGTATGAGACCGGCACTTGCAGAGGTAAAGCAAAGATTTTTGTTCTGTTTACGACAATATGAAAAAGTCTTTGTCGCCCTTCTGGTTATCGCATGTATTGGATCTATGCAGTCACGTTTGCCTGGGATATCTGGTGGTATGGAGGCAGCGTAAGCCAGCGAGCACTCGTCCAGATCTATCCTGTACTTGCATTCCCTTTGGCTGCTTTCTTCGATCAAATTCGCAAAATCAATCTATATTCTGTGAGTCTGGCCGGTTTCCTTCTGTTTTGTACACACTATAATTTCTGGATGACCCATCATTGTCATTTTGGTGGCTTATTTGTAGCCGGTGACATGACCAGTGAATACCTCCGAGCTGTGTTTCTCCGTAATGAAATGCCTGCCGAAGCTCGAAAGCTACTGGACACCCGAAAAATTTACACAAAAGAAATCGTGCAACCAGTAACACTCATGACGCCGACAGATACTCTGCACTACATTGGTGATTTTTGTCTAAGTGACTCGGCCCAGTACAGCCCTTCCAGAAAATTTGCCTTACCAGACCGAAAAGGATGGCTGCGCGCTTCAGGTGATTTTATCACACACCATAAGGAATGGGAAGCCTGGAAAATGACGCAATTAGTATTAAAATATTTCAAAGAAGGTAAAGAACTGCGAAGCGATGTGCTTCGAATACAACGGCATCTAGACCAGGATAAGGAAGCTCACCTGTGGCTTGATTCTAAACTCCGCTACGAGCCGGATTCAGTACAAATTTATTTCTGGCATGCCGACAGCAAAACCAGCATCTGTGGCTCAAATATTTCGCTGTTCTATCACAAAGGTGAATAGCCCACGATGACTACCGCATAAAGAGAACCTGTCAGGAAACCTTGCCTATCATACAACTGACATAAGAGTTGACTGTTGTCAGTACGTTGCCCTTGCCTGGCTCAGGATATCCCATTTGAAGCAGCTTCTGGCTAATTTCTTCCCTGTCCATCGTATCGTCGCCCTCAAGCAAAACTTGCCCTTCTTCGATTACTACATCCACAGAAGATACACCCGTAAGTTTTTCCAGAGACTGACGAATGGATCTGGCGCATCCCCCGCATTTAATATTTTCTGCCTGCAATTCGATTTTCATCCCATTTGTTTTTTATCCTTGATAAATTTTTACTCCGTGGACAAAACCCCTCAAAAGGTTCAAAAACCCTTTTTTTACCATCTGACGAAATCCACAGATTGATATAAAAACAACATTCTTACGAATAAAGTTAAAAAAAAAGGGTCAATAATGACCCTTTTACTATTTTTTAACTTTCCTCTACATTATCTGACCGATTCAAGTATTGCTTTGAAAGCATCTGGATGATTCATCGCCAAATCTGCAAGCACCTTTCGGTTTAGATCTACATTTTTCTGAGAAAGGGCGTGAATAAATTTTGAATACGACATTCCGTACATTCGTGTTGCCGCATTTATCCTTGCAATCCAAAGACGTCTGAAGGCACGCTTCTTGTTTTTTCTGTCTCTGTAAGCGTAAGTTAATCCCTTTTCAACCGCGTTTTTAGCAACGGTGTAAACTTTACTCCTTGCACCAAAATATCCTCTGGCTGCTTTCAGGACTTTTTTTCTGCGGGCCCTTGAGGCCACCGAGTTGACTGATCTAGGCATAATATAAAAATTTAGTACAACACAGGGATCGAAATGATACTTTACTCCTGTATTCTCGTTAAACAAATAATTTACTTACAAAGAAGATTTTTGATCTTTGCATAGTCTGCTTCACTTACTAAAGCAGAACCAAGCAATCTTGTTTTTGCTTTGTTGGATTTTTTTCTCATTAAGTGCCTGGCATTGGCCTGAAAACGCTTAATTTTTCCAGTACCTGTCAGAGTAAAACGCTTCTTCGCACTTGAATGTGTCTTCATTTTAGGCATAACTCTACTATTTAGGGCTGCAAAGGTAATGAATAATTGCAGAATGAAGCTGCATTTAAAAAAATATTTTAGGACAAATTCCTCAATTTCTCTAAACTACCTCAACTTTTCTTTTTCTTTGGAGAAATCATCACAATCATTCTTTTGCCCTCCAGTTTTGGTAGTTCTTCAGCTGCTCCGAGATCTTCCAGCTCTTTGAGAAAACGTAGCAGAATCAATTCTCCTCTGTCTTTAAATACAATGGCACGTCCTTTAAACTGTACGTATGCTTTGATTTTGTCGCCGTCCTCCAGAAACTTCTTCGCATGCTTTACTTTAAAGTCAAAGTCGTGGTCATCTGTATTAGGGCCGAAGCGGATCTCTTTAATTACAGTCTTGGCGGTTTTGGCCTTCAGCTCTTTTTCTTTCTTTTTCCGGTCGTAGATAAATTTTTTGTAATCGATGATCTTGCACACTGGCGGGTCAGCATTAGGGCTGATTTCGACAACATCCAGTTCGAGCTCCTCGGCCCACTGGATCACCTGATATGTATTGTACACACCAGGCTCGATTGTTTTTTTCGCAATTTCACTTACTTCCTCCAGATTATCGCCTACGAGCCTGATTTTAGAGACTGTAATCTCCCTGTTGAGACGGTAATTGTACTTGTCATCCTGTACCCGTCCCTGCTGCTGAATTCTACCTTTTGCCAAATGTTTGCTTGTTTTTTTGTTTGATGTTTTGAATATTGCGTAAAATTACACAATGCTGAACAAATTTTTTACTCCACGGCAAAAACCTTTCGGAATTGATTTACGACCGAAAGACCCCGCTTCAGATTTTATTATGACTTATCACTGGGTGAAGTTGTCTGCTCGTTGACCGAAATCAGTAAACCATCTCCTTCCTCCTTCATATTTGCCAGAAGATGGCTTCCTTTTTCAGGCTGTTCATTGAGGATAAACTCGGCCAACGGATCTTCGACATACTTTTGAATTGCACGATGCAGAGGCCGCGCACCAAATAGCGGATCGAAACCTTTTTCTGCTACAAATTCCTTGGCTTGAGGAGTCAGCGTTAACACAAATTCCATATTGGCCATCCTTTTGAACAAATGGGCAAGATTGATATCGATGATTTTAAAAATATGTTCTTTTTCAAGACTGTTAAAGATAACGACATCATCAATCCTGTTCAGAAATTCCGGCGAAAAGGTCTTTTTCAAAGCCCCTTCAATCACGGATTTCGCATTGCCTTCACTGCTCTCTCGTCTTGAGGCTGTAGCAAAGCCAAGTCCCTGACCAAAATCCTTCAACTGACGAACACCGATATTGGAAGTCATAATGATGAGAGTGTTTTTAAAATCCACTTTTCTACCCAGACCATCCGTCAACTGCCCATCGTCGAGAACCTGTAACAAGATGTTATACACATCCGGATGTGCCTTTTCGATTTCGTCCAACAATATTACAGAATATGGTTTCCTCCTGACTTTTTCAGTGAGCTGACCTCCTTCCTCATAACCAACATACCCAGGAGGGGCTCCAATCAGACGCGAAATCGAGAATTTCTCCATATACTCAGACATATCAATCCGAATCAGTGCGTCTTCTGAATCAAAAATATATTTTGCCAATGCCTTGGCGAGCTCTGTTTTCCCCACGCCTGTCGGGCCTAGAAAGATAAAGGACCCAATTGGCTTTGATGGATCTTTCAACCCTACCCTGTTGCGCTGGATGGCTTTGGTAACTTTTGATATTGCCTCGTCCTGTCCGATGATTACGCCGGCCAGGTCGGCATTCATTTTTACAAGTTTATTGGATTCACTCTGCGCTACACGTCGCACTGGTATACCCGTCATCATAGACACTACCTCTGCAATATCATCCTCATTGACCGGGTATCGACGGGTTTTGGCTTCTTCATCCCACTCCAGTTTGGTTTGTTCGAGTTTGCGCAACAGTTTAGACTCCTGATCCCGTAGGTCGGCCGCCTGCTCATACTGCTGGTTTTTTACGGCCTGATTCTTCTGATCCTTGACGATCTCAATTTCCTTTTCCATATCCTCAATATGCTTGGGAACATGGATGTTTTTCAGATGAGTCCGGGCTCCCACTTCATCCATCACATCGATTGCCTTATCAGGAAAGAACCGGTCTGAAATATATCTTTCACTCAGCTTGACACATGCTTCCACTGCTTCATCCGAATAGGAAACATGATGAAAGTCCTCGTATTTGGATTTAATATTATGCAATATATGTACTGTTTCCTCCGCGGTTGGCGGATCTACCATTACTTTCTGAAAACGTCTGTCCAAAGCACCATCTTTCTCAATATACTGTCTGTATTCGTCAAGCGTAGAAGCCCCAATACACTGTAGTTCACCCCTGGCAAGAGCCGGTTTGAAGATATTCGAAGCATCCAGAGAACCCGTAGCTCCCCCGGCTCCCACAATGGTATGAATTTCATCAATAAAAAGGATGATGTCCCTGGCTTTCTCGAGCTCCGTCATGATGGCTTTCATGCGCTCCTCAAACTGCCCCCTGTACTTGGTACCCGCCACTAAAGCTGCCAGATCAAGCATGACAACCCGTTTACTGAACAGATTACGTGACACCTTGCGCTGCAAAATCCGAAGCGCGAGTCCTTCTACTATGGCAGTTTTTCCTACCCCCGGCTCGCCGATGAGAATAGGATTGTTCTTCTTTCTTCTTGATAGGATCTGGGAAACCCGCTCTATCTCTACGTCCCGACCAATGATTGGATCCAGCTTACCCTCCTCTGCCAGGCGGGAAACATCCCGACCAAAATTATCGAGTACGGGGGTTCTTGATTTTCCGGTACTTTTACGCGTAGTACTGTATTGGTCAGAATCGTCATCATCCATCGGTGAATCTGAATCTGTCGGAGCCTGTGCACTGAAATCCGGCGCAGACGGATCAAGTTCCTGCCTTACATATTCCATCTCCGACCTATAGGACTCGTAGTCTACCTGAAAGTCACTCAGAATCTTATTCGCCAGATTGTCCTCATGCTTTAAAATTGACAACATGAGGTGTTCCGGCTTGATTTCATCACTTTTATACACCTTCGCTTCCAGGGATGTCACTTTCAAAACCTTTTCAGCATGCTTGTTCAACGGAATGCTTCCGTAATTATAGCCTGTTTCTTCCATTTGCCGTGAAACATGCGTTTTTTCAATTTTTTGCTTCAATTCATCCAGGTCGACCTCCAGCGAATCAAGAACTTTCACTGCAAGACTATCCCTCTCGTGCAACATTCCCAACAGGAAATGCTCCGTACCAATAAATTCATGCCCCAGTCGAATGGCTTCCTCCCTGCTAAGCTGAATAATCTTCTTGACCTTGGGTGAAAATTTTCTACTATTCATTCAGTCTTTTTATTTATTTGAAAAACCAGATTCACTCGGTTTCTATAATCACTTTTTAGATAAACAAAGATAATGGTATATAGATTATCAATTTCATGCCAAAAGTTATATTCTGCTAGAATGGCAGATTTACAATACTGAATAAATCCGGCAGCCAAACGCAAAAAAATACTTCAAGATCCACGTTTACCCTTTCAATTCAACATATTCCTCCGTTTTGGGGCTTTAAAACATGGAAAATCACCTATTTATTTACAATATTAAAAACTAATATGCAGTATATCAAAGGTTTCTTTTGGAATATATAAAATAATTTCTCAAAGTGAGCATCGAGCAGACTGACAAATTGGCGGAATTGTTGCTAGACGAACTTCTTTGAAAGCTTGAAATATTCATTGAATTGATGTATTTTTGCATTTTAGTTGATGAAATTTGAAACTTCTCAGCAAATTCAGAATAAATATCAAAAGAATGAAGTTTACGGTAGATAAAAACGAAAGATACACCATTTTTAAATTGGATGAAGAAAACCTGAACTCAGTCATAGCCCCTCATTTGAAATCAGAATTTGTACTTCTCAGCAATGAAGGAGTTAAAAATTTAATTTTTGACCTTTCAGACGTTAAATATGTAGACTCTTCCGGATTAAGTGCCATTTTGACAGCAAACCGCTTGTGGAAAGACCAGGGAACATTTATCCTGACCGGAGCAGGTCACCCTTCAGTGAAAAAATTGATTGAAATTTCCCGGCTTGATACAATTCTTACGATTATTCCCACAGTGGAAGAATCCATCGAATATGCATTTATGTCTGATTTTGAAAGAGAAATGGCTTCCGATCATTCAGAAGATTAATTCTGCAC
>JAJTEZ010000141.1 GCA_021298335.1 Saprospiraceae bacterium
GACCAAACGGCAACGTATACACTGACCGTCAACCATAGCAATTGCACTAGCAGGGACACAGTGCGCATTTTTGTGGCTGATAGGGACAAGCTGGATTGTGACAACCTGCTGTTGCCCAAAGCATTCACACCCAACAATGACAGATTGAACGATCAGTTTGGGATCAGCAACACCTTTTTACTGGAATCGTTGGAGTCCTTTGAGATTTATACCCGATGGGGGGCTCGGGTCTGGCAAACAAATCAAGCTGAAGAGACCTGGGATGGTATCTCTGACGGGAAGCCCATGAGCGGTGGTGTTTACTTGTATAAAATTCTGTATACTTGCAATGGAGAGCAAAAAACAAATGTGGGATCGTTCACATTATTGAGGTAGTTGTTGATTTACAATATTTTATCATATGATCAACATAGAATTTTTCTACGCTTTTTTTTGAATTATCTTTTCAATTTTAAAGAACATAGGTTAATTTTACCAAATTATTTCATTTCTTACAAATCACATTTATGAAACAATTTTTACTTATTGTATTCCTTCTAACTGGCTTGGTTGGTGTTGAGGCGCAGATTGCTTCAGGAGAAAAACTGACCGGAAATATTGAAGGCACAGATATTAAGGGCAACGCTGTCAACATCTTTGCTGACCTGGATGCCGGAAAAACTGTTGTTTTGGACGTTTTCGCTACCTGGTGCGGGCCATGCTGGTCTTTTCACAACGCCGGAGTTCTGAAGGAATTGAATAAACTTTTGGGACCAACTGGGACAAACCAAATCCGAATCTATGCAATCGAAGGCGATGCACGTACACCGGAAGGGCACCTGTACAAGCAAGTGGCGGGCACTTCCACGGTACCTTCTTCTTTGGGAGACTGGACTAAGGATGTGGATTACGGAATTGTCAACAGCGATGCATATAATACACTGTTGAAAATTGCCTTCTTCCCAACATTGTATGTCATTCGCCCGGACAGAACTGTCCTCGAAATGGGAAGCTTCCGCTACAATCCACAGATCTGGCAAAAAGCGCTGGTACCTACAGCAGCAAAAGACCTCGTGTTCAGCACCAAGCTGGAAGACAGAACATTCTGCTCTACCGCAGTCTACAACCAAAAGCCCAAAGTGATCAATATGGGTACTTCTACTATTACAGCGGGTTCAGTAGAACTTCTTTTGAATACCACAAAGTCTTCAGTAAACCTTTCTGCACCCCTCGGCGTATTCCAGGAAGCAGAAGTACCGTTTACTAACAAGACTATCATTCAGCCTACAGATGTGACTGTCACAATCAAAAATCTGGATGGTGTGGCAGATGAAGCTGACGACCTGAGCACACTCACATGCAAGTACGTTCAACCTAAAGTCATTGAAAAGAAGATGACATTAAAAGTAACTACAGACTTTTATCCGGGAGAATTTTCGTGGAACCTTAAGGACAACAAAAACCGCACACTCAAAAGTGCAACTTACCGTCCCGGGAATGCAGATGCTGATGGAGGAGGTGGCGATGATGCCAATAAAGAATTCGTATACGATATCGACATCACAAACACGGATATCAATTGCCTGACCATGACATTGCTTGACTCTTATGGCGACGGAAACACAGCCTTCAACCCAAGCACTCACCCTGTGCCAGGTGTGGAATTTCTGGATGCTGCAGGTAACGTCATCAAGCCTAAACTTTTGAGCGAGTACAATTACCAAAGTACAACAAAATCATTTGCTCAGGCTGTGATCACTTCTTCACTGGCAGACCAGGATTTTGTAGAGAATCTGCGTGTTTATCCGAATCCTGCAACAGATATTCTTTCCATCGATATGACGCTTCGCTCCGGACTTGATTTTGAAATATTTATTACTGACGTCATGGGAGCGCAGGTTACAAATGTTTCTAAAAATACAAATTTCATCCCTGTTGGAAATTTGACGACGGGCGTTTACTTCCTGAACGTTCGTACTTCTGACGGATTGTATACCCACAAGTTTACAAAAATGTAAGCTTCCGCTTACACTGAATTATACAGGCCTTTCCGACAACCATCGGAAAGGCTTTTTTTTAGGGTTTCAACAGCTTTCCTATGCCGGATTTGCAATATTACAGGCATCCAGAACCATTTCTACTCGAGCAGGGAGGAGTATTGAATCAACTCACCCTTGCCTATACAACGGCGGGCAATCTCAACCAACAGCAGGACAACGTCATCTGGGTAGTCCATGCCCTGACGGCCAACAGCGACCCTTCAGACTGGTGGCCCGGAGTGGTCGGTCCCGGGCTTGCCATCGATACCCTTCGCTATTTTGTGGTTTGCGTCAACTGTATAGGTTCGCCGTACGGAAGCACCTGCCCGCTTTCTCCTGACCCCACCAACGGTAAGCCGTATTATCACAATTTTCCATTTGTCACAAACAGAGACATTGCACGTGCATTTGACGTAGTCAGAACGCATCTGGGCATAGAGAGGGTAACTATGATTGTTGGCGCATCCATCGGCGGACAGCAGTTGCTGGAATGGCTGATTCTGGCACCAGAAGTCTTTCGGAAAGCCATGATGATTGCCACCAATGCAAAACACTCTCCCTGGGGCATTGCGTTCAATGAAACCCAGCGCATGGCCATAGAGACTGATGCCACATGGACACAAAAGTCTGAGGATGCCGGCAAAGATGGTCTGATGGTAGCAAGGTCTGTTGCCATGCTGAGTTACAGAACAGCTCAGGGCTACAACCTCTCTCAAAAAGACGATCATGCTGCTCTGGAGCATTACAGAGCTGCGTCATATCAGCGGTATCAGGGGCAAAAACTGGCGCAGCGCTTCAATGCATTTTCTTATCGCAGCCTGACCCTTGCGATGGATAGCCACAATATCGGCCGCAACCGAAAGGGAATCGGAGAAGCGCTGCATCTGATCAAAGCAAGCTGCATGATTGTAGGCATCGATTCAGACCTTCTGTTTCCGCTGGAGGAACAACAGTTTCTGGCAAGTCAGATTCCCGGTGCCAACCTTGAAATCATGCATTCATTATGGGGACACGACGGTTTTCTGACCGAGACGCATCAGGTTTCAGCACTCATTCGAAAATTCTTTGGTCCGGAAAATTAAGAATCATTTTACATGGTTTGCTGAGACAGGAGTGATATTTCAAGTATTTTTGTACAAATTTCTCATCAAATGAAAAGGAGATCTTTTTTATCTGCCTCAGCCTTGGGAGTCGCCGGGACATCCCTGCTTTCCTACCCCCTGCACGCTGCCGAAGCAGCCACATGGGTGTTTGACCGCAAAGGAAGAAAACGAGCGAAAAATATCATTTTCATGGTAAGTGATGGTATGAGCAATGGCACCTTGACCATGGCAGATCACTGGCTCAATCTATACAGGGAGGGCAAGCCCAGGAGAGCCATGATGGATATGTCATCAGCCAATTCAATGGTGACAGACAGTGCTGCTGCCAGTTCGTCATGGGGTGGGGGAGTGCGTGTGCCCAATGGAAAGCTCAACGTCACGGCGGACGGAAAATCCAACCTTCCCATATGGCAAAAATTTCAGAAAGCCGGAAAGAAAACAGGTTGTGTGACAACAGTGCCTGTGACCCATGCCACCCCGGCTGGTTTTTGTGTATCCTCCGACAGCCGTGGCAACCAGGAAGGCATAGCTATGCAATACCTGGATCTTCGGTTTGATGTACTGATGGGTGGAGGAGCAAAATACTTTACAGAGCGGGCTGACAACATAAACCTCCTGGATCAATTCAGGTCCGCGGGATTTCAGGTGGCTCAGGAAAGCCGGGAAATGCAGTCTTTCCATTCCGGCTCACCCGTGCTGGGTGTATTTGACAAGGATGGACTCCCTTATTCCCTCGATCGGGGACAGGACGCTGTACTGATGCAAAAAATTCCTACACTTGCTGAAATGACAGCAAAATCGATCTCTTTGATGAAAGATCACGATAAGGGCTTCTGTCTACAGGTGGAAGGAGGCAAGGTTGACTGGGCCGCTCACCAGAACGATACTCCGGCATTGATTTATGACCAGCTGGCCTTTGATGATGCTGTTAAGGTGGCCCTCGATTTTGCAGAAAACGACGGGCAAACCCTCGTCATCATCACCACCGATCACGGCAATGCCAATCCTGGCTTATTTTACAATTCAAAAGCCAATGCCGGCTTCGATTCCCTCTTTACCATGAAGCACACCAATGAATGGATCCTGCGGCAGATTCAGCATGGCAATACTACTGATCAGATTCACGACGTCATCCTCCACGCTCAAAATCCACTCGTCAGACTTTACAGAACTCACCATGGTGGGACCGGGTAGCGAAAAAATGCCCACCTTTGTTCGCAACACAGATTTACATTATTTTATGCTTGATGTTGCGGAAGTAGAAAATAAGTTTTAACATTGCGTCCTATGGGGCGTATTCAAAAGTGGACCTGGTTTTTTTTACTGGTGATTTTTTCACTGTGCGAAATGTGGATGTGGGGCACTCACCACAACCGCTATGACATATATTATAGTCCGCTGGTGTTTTTTCTGGCCTCTCTGTGTGTCAGCATCATAGCCCTGGTGGCATCAGGCTATCTGGCTGAATCGCAGCACCACGGTCCTGTGTTTCAGAAAAAAAGTTTGTGGGCTCTGCTTTTCCTTCCCGGACTTTTCTGGCTGATTCAGCTTGGATATCAAGCTTTTGCAGCACATCCGATTGACTACAACGATTCTGATATATTTGCACAGGTACTTGCTCCGGCCCGTTGGGTACTCAGCGGCCAGTACGCTTACCAGGATGTAGAGCTGCCCACTTACACCATGCACAATACTTACCTGCCCATGCAGTGGCTGCCGTTTATTGCACCAGTGTATTTTAGGTTTGATCCGCGGTGGGTGCCACTGCTTGCGTGGTCGATTGCCATTCTCTTTTTTATTTCCGCCAGCTTGTCAGGCTTTCAGTGGCGCCGGTGGTTTCACTGGCTGGCCTGGATTTTGGCTGGGTATTTGTCCGTGAGGACCATGTACGAATTTATCCAATTTCATTCCTTCGATTATACAGTATCTTTGGAAATGCTGCCTGCAGCCTATTACATTCTGTTTATACTCGCCTGTCTGAGGGGTTCCTGGTGGGCCATGGGCATCACACTGTCCTTTTGTCTGATGAGCCGGTTTTCCATTATCCTACTCATTCCGTTTTTAGGATATTATGTCTGGAAACGCTATGGATTTTCTGTACTAAGCAAATCAGTGCTTGTACTCGTTTCCAGCATCACACTTTTGTTTGTGATTCCATTCATGACCAAAGACCCTTCGCTGCCTCTCAAGATTATTGGGAATTATGATAGTGGTGCAGCCAATGAGTGGCAGACCCACGGCTGGCAGGAGCCGGGAGCAGAACCACATCAGCTGGCCAGAGGATTTGGTCTGGCTATTTTTGTGAAGAAGTTTTATGAATACGATATCAAGGATGGCATCCACCACCTCAAACAGGGTAGTGTGGCCCTTTGCCTACTTACTGCCTTCTTTTTGGTGTATTTATACTGGCGAAATCAGAAACATCTTAACCGGGATTGGTTGTTTTTGGGAGGGCTTAAGTTGTATTTGTCCTTCTTCTATGCCTTTGTGCTCATTCCGTATCCTTATTTATTTGCGCTACCTTTGACGGTCACAGCCATCCTGTTGGTGAAGGCAGCCACTGATGTGACCTCTGATGCCGGTTGGCAATCCGGTCCCGGAAATGAATAAACCTGTAAAACGCTTGGAAAACCAGACTTTTGCTATCCTGATCCCCGTATTTAACCCGCCTGCAGGCTGGCAGCTGTCCTTGTGGGAGAGATTTTCTGCTTTCAGGCAGGCCACCGGTGTGGAATGGCACCTTGCCGTCATTGATGACGGCAGCGACAGACAGTTGCAGGTTGAAGTTCAGTGGCTCACACAACAACTGGGTAAGCAATTTACATTTTTAAAGCACGATCGGAATCAAGGCAAAGGTGCAGCTCTCAAAACAGGCGCCTCCGAAATTCTGGCTGATAAATACATGTTTACGGATGTGGACATACCCTACAGTCTGGAAAGCATGGTGCGGATCTGGGAATCCCTGAAGCAACATGCCGGCATCGTGGTCGGCCACAGAGAGGAGGAATATTACGAAGAAGTTTCATCTTTCCGGACCTGGCTGTCTAAGACACTTAGAGCACTGAACACATTGATTCTAAGGTTGCCTGTCAATGACACTCAGTGCGGATTAAAAGGCTTTGATTTAGAAGTCAGGCAGGTACTGCTCGATTGCAAGACAGACAGATTTCTCATAGATCTTGAATTGCTCCTCGCAGCGACAGTCAGGAAAATTCATATTCACCCGGTCTCTGTTCAGTTGAGAAACGATATTGACTTTACCCGGTTTAAGACTTCAGTGCTAATGAAGGAAGTATTTTCTTTTTTACGACTGATCTGGAAATACCGAATCTCTTCCTGATCAGAATTTATATACAAAGTCTACGTAGGGAAATCCAATTGCGATGACCTCTGTTGCGATATCAGGTGAATTGATCAACGCGATATCCACAGCAATTTTTTCACCAAAAAAGCGCAGTCCATAGGAGAAGAATGGCTCGTAACCATCAAATGGAATCAGCCAGTTTTCAGACACAAAGGCAATGTTTTTACTGAATCGATACATCCCACTGATTGTTGCCACCGGTTTACTTTCTACATCTCCTTCCGTCGAAAATGCCCATCCTAAACCAAATGTGATATTCCTGTCTTCATTACCGGCAGTCGCAATGCCGTAACCAATGCCTGCTCCACCATTGAAATCATCGTTGAACCCACCCACAAAGAGAACGCCACCTCCGGCCTGCCAGTTGTCGTTGATTCTGTAGCCTCCAAACTTTGGTGTTACCATAATCAAAGGATAACCAGAAAACAGCGAGATGAGCTCCGTGCCTCCCCCCAAAGAAAAATGATCCGAAAGGCCGTAATTAAAAGACTGTACGGTGGCATATATGTTTTGGTAGTACCCTTCTCCTTTTTTGAGGTTATATGCCGATGGACTGAAGAGATATCGAGTGTGATGTGGATTGGCAAACCAGTATTTTCCATTCACAAACCGGGAAGGATCAATGACTTTTGCTGATTCAATATCGTCCTTTGAAATGACCAGCCGGGATGACTTTGCCGTAAAAACGACGGTAGAATCCGTGCGTTCCACATATTGCCCCGTAAAGGTGGATTCATCCTTCAATTTGATCAGGTATGTTTCGGTGGTGTTAAATGTTACGGGAGTCGTTCCTTTTTTCTTCTTTTGTGCTGAAAGAGAAGAAAAACAAATAGTACAGACGAGTAGCATGAGCACTCCTGACTTAGTTATATTCATATCTGAGTGTTTTTGTATACGGCAAATGTACACTAAATAAAAAATTCAGTGATTTTTGTGGCGGTGTTCTGGAGATAAATTTTCCCAAATCACCATACGCTTATCAAATCCCGGGATTGGGAACTGCCAGTTCGTCAACCGGAACAGGCCGAGGGCCAATCAGTTTTTCAAGGTCCGACTTTAATAATACTTCTTTCTCAAGCAACGTGCTGGCAAGTAAATTTAATTCGTCTCTCTTTTCTGTCAACAACTTCTGAGCTCTGGAATACTCAGCTTCAATGAGCTGCCTGACCTCGTCATCAATCAGTCGCGCAGTTTCATTGGAATACGGCTTATTGAACTGGTCCTGCGACATGGCGTAGTATGAAAGATTTCCAACTTTAGGGTTCATACCATAAACAGTTACCATGCCGTAGGCCATTTTTGTGACCTGATCAAGGTCGTTTTGTGCTCCTGTGGAAATCTTATCAAACACAATTTTTTCAGCAGCCCTTCCGCCAAGTGTCATACACATCCTGTCAAGTAACTGCTCAGTGCGAATGATGTATTCCTCCTTGGGCAGGTATTGAGCATAGCCCAGTGTACCCATGCCTCTAGGGACGATCGTGACCTTCACCAGGGGGCTGGCGTGTTCGAGGTACCATCCGCAAATGGCATGACCAGCCTCGTGGTAGGCAATGATTTCCTTCTCCTTGGGAGAAATCAGCTTATTTTTCTTTTCGAGTCCTCCGATCACCCGGTCAAGCGCATAATTAAAATCATCGATGTCAACTTCAGACTTGTTGCGTCTTGCGGCAATCAAGGCGGCTTCGTTGCAGATATTGGCAATGTCTGCCCCCGCAAAACCAGGTGTCATTTCAGATAAGACATTCGGCTGTACATCAGGAGCCACTTTGATGGATCTGAGGTGGACCTTAAAAATCTCCTCTCTGCCCAGAATGTCCGGTGGATCAATACCAATCTGACGGTCAAACCTGCCCGGACGCAATAAGGCGGAATCCAGAATGTCAGGCCTGTTAGTGGCTGCCATCATAATGACGCCCTTGTCGGTGCTAAAACCATCCATTTCTACCAGCAACTGGTTTAGTGTGTTTTCGCGCTCGTCATTCCCTCCCTGGATGGCATTTCGTCCTCTGGCGCGACCTATGGCATCAATTTCATCGATAAATACAATACAGGGTGCTTTTTCGCGCGCCTGCTTAAATAAATCCCGTACTCTCGATGCACCCACTCCCACAAACATTTCCACAAAGTCCGATCCCGATATGGAAAAGAATGGCACTCCAGCCTCTCCGGCTACAGCCTTTGCGAGAAGCGTTTTTCCTGTGCCCGGAGGGCCCACCAATAAGACGCCTTTTGGAATTTTGCCTCCCAGAGCAGTATATTTCTTAGGATTTTTCAAAAAATCAACGACCTCCATCACTTCCACCTTAGCCTCATTCAACCCCGCTACATCTGCAAACGTAATATTGACACGTGCATTCTGGTCAAACAGCGTGGCCTTAGATTTTCCAATGTTAAAGATTTGCCCTCCTGGTCCGCCGGCACCTCCGCTCACACGGCGCATGATAAACATCCAGATAGCAAACAGCAATACAAAGGGTAGCAACCAGCTGAGGATCTGTCCAAAGTAGTTCGTCTCGGTTTTCATGGTATATTTTACCGAATGGCCTTCCGTTTTGAGTGTCTGCAACTTATTTTCAAAGTTGCCAATGTCGCCAATAGTAAACTTAAAATGTGGATTGAAACCATACATTTTGCTGTCTTTCAACAGAATGATAATTCCGTAAATCCAGTAAGAACTGATATTGAATTTATTGGGATTGTTGGGTGTACTTGGCTGATTGTCCTGGTTCTGATTCTCCATCAATGCAAATTTCTTATCTTGTTAAACACAATTTTTTACGTGAAGTTGCAACAATTACTGCCTGCACGTTGTGGCGCTCAAATGTTTTCGTAATAGGTGATACCCGCATCGCCCCACAAGTCTTCGATTTCATAAAAGGCACGTGTTTCAGGGTAAAACACATGTACGACCGTGTCAAAGTAATCGACGAGAATCCATTTCGATCCATCCATTCCTTCCATGTGGCTT
Organism: Saprospiraceae bacterium; assembly: GCA_021298335.1. Taxonomy (GTDB): domain Bacteria; phylum Bacteroidota; class Bacteroidia; order Chitinophagales; family Saprospiraceae; genus OLB9. Next base: position 9,457 of record JAJTEZ010000141.1, read on the forward strand.
GGCTGAATACCCAGCTTTTCCTTTACTTTTTTTCCGATATTTTCTGAAATGGCCTTCACCTGTACGGAAGAGTCTCCTTCACAAATGATAAAATAGTCGGCAGGCGCATCATCCAGCGACCGCAAATCCAACTTGATGATGTTTTTTCCCTTGATATCCTGGATGGCGTCAATAATCAGGTCGTTCATTGTCTCATCAGAGACGGGTTTCAATGCTTTTTTTAACGTATTTCTCAAACAAATGGATTTTTATTCTCATTATGTGGACAAAGATATATAAATTCAGGCTCATGGACTCCATTCAACCCCTTCGCATTGGTAAAAACCACATTCATTTTGCGGAAATACACTCTACCAACACATATCTTATGGATCTCCTATCAAAAACCAATCCACATGAAGGAACTTGTGTTACTTCTGACTTTCAGTCAGCCGGACGCGGACAAATTGGCAGGTCTTGGCATAGTGAGGCTTGTAGAAAGGCAGTTCGAGCTTGCCATGGCGATTGCCCTTGCAGTTAAAGCGTTGGTACAACAATACTGCAGTGAAGTAAAAATTAAGTGGCCCAATGATATCTACGTTGGGGATCACAAAGTGGCTGGAATTTTAATTCAGAATATTCTTCGGGGAAATCATGTGTCAGCGGTAGTTGCAGGAATTGGTTTGAATTGCAACCAGACCATCTTTCCCGCAGAATTGCCCAATCCCGTTTCCATGGCCCAGTGTGCAGGACGGAACTTTGATCTTGAGGAGATCCGCATCCGGTGCTCTCTGGCACTGGAAACCATGTATGATCGATGGCAGTTGGGCGATATTATGAACATCCGAAGTGAGTATACGGCTTCACTCTACCGATACAATCAATTTTTTCTGTATCGCAATTCCTCCACCGGGCACATCCTGAATGCAAGAATGACAGGCATTACACAGGAAGGAAAACTGGTGTTGGAAGAACAAACCGGCTGTTTGCATGCTTTTGACATTAAGGAAGTGGAGTTCCTGCCACATCGCAGTAAAGTCGACTAACGCTGCATCAACAAATAAAATGCTACACAAACTGACACCACCGACACGGGTATAGTCCAGTATTTTTGAGGCATTTTTGCGCCTTCTATCAAAGCGCCACTGACCATCATCATCAGGCTTACAATGATCAGCTGCCCGAGTTCCACGCCGAGATTAAAAGCTAGCAGGGGTTGTATGATGGATTCTTCCCGTCCCAGAATTGCCTGAAAGTAGCTGGAAAAACCCATGCCATGGATCAAGCCAAAACACAACGTGACGCCGTACTGCCAGATTCTGCCTGACATACCGGTGGTTTGTTGATTCCTTAAGATCCAAAGGTTTCCCAATCCCGTTAGAATAATCGTCAGAGGTATCGCCCGTTCTACCCACACTGTCGGCACTGTGACCAGTTGCAGTGAGACCACAGCTAAAGTGAGGCTATGTCCGACGGTAAAAGCGGTGACAAGCCAGACCAGCTTACGCCATTGCTGAAATGTATATAAGGCACACAGGGCAGTCACATACAGGATGTGATCGTATCCATTGAGATCGAGAATATGGTCAAAGCCCAGATAAAGATAGTCAGCCCACATAAGTTGCGTATAATTTTATTTTTTATTTCTTGCCATACCCCTTAGAAAAATGGCCAAAATCGAGGCACCTTTTGCATGTATGCCTTGTAATCGGGATATTTTTCGGATGAGATTTTCTCACTGAAATCGGAGCTTCCTAAAAATAACAGCAACAGCAGTAAGCCGCCTGCCAGACTCCAGTTCAAAACTCTTTCGCTCGCGCCGATGCTAAATACATAAAACGAAAGCCAGATGAGTTGTTCGCTGGCATAATTGGGGTGACGTACTACGCCCCACAAGCCAGACCTCACAAAACCATGGGAATATTCGCCCAATTCTTCGCCTGCGCTGAGCCGTCGGTACTTTTCAGTTTGAAAACTGTATTGTTGTTGGTCGGCGATGGTCTCTGCCAACAAAAAACCTGCAAAAAGTGTCGCGGCAGTGTAGTCGACCCAGCCCAGCCCCTGTCCGATCCCTTCAAAGGCAATCAGCATGGGCAGGGTGAACAGTAAAATCAGGCCCTGCTGATACAGGCAAATGAAAAACAGATTGAAAGCCGACCAGGAAATCCGGCTGGAAAACAGGGGGTTCTGCCGCAATACCGACCAGCGGTAATCCTCTTCCCCTTCCCAGAATTTCCATGAATACCCTCCTCGTCTGCTAAAATTGTAGGTGAGACGTACACCCCAGCAAGTAACCATCACAGCCATCAGCACCAGCCTGTCATCAAATCCTGCCTGTGCAGCCATCATCCAGGCATACACCACCGGCATGATGCTCCATAATTTATCTACCTGACTCACATTGCCCGTCCATTCTCCAACCACAAAACAAAGTACAGCAACGGCTAGGTACAGTTGCAGTAGTTGTGTCAGTACCAACCATTGCGACTCCGACAGCGCCTTGTCAAAATAAACGATGGATACAGGAATCAGGATCAGGGAGAGAATCAGCAGCAGGATGGTACGCAGCATGGCTTTAAAAATGATTTGCGGTGATTAGAAAATGATGTTGTACGCAAATCTAACAAACTCTTTGAAAAACTCATTGTTTCAAATAAGATTCTCTTGATGATTCACTACCTTTGCACCCTGAATTGAATTCACTTAAAATCAATAGAATATGACTTTTGATATTGACATGATCAAAGCGACCTACGCAGCCTTTCCAGGCAAGGTCGAAGCAGCCAAAAAGGCATTGGGCAAGCCGCTCACCCTGTCAGAAAAGATTTTATATGCACACTTACACCCTGATTCGCCTATGGGGGATTTCAGGAGGGGAAAGGATTACGTCTTTTTTGCCCCGGACAGAGTGGCCATGCAGGATGCCACCGCACAAATGGCCCTGTTACAATTTATGACAGCCGGAAGATCAAAAGTAGCTGTGCCCAGTACTGTCCACTGCGATCACCTGATTCAGGCGCGCGACAACGCGGAAACGGATCTGAAAGGGTCCTTGGACATCAATTCAGAAGTATTTGCTTTTCTTCAGTCAATTTCTAATAAATACGGCATTGGTTTCTGGAAGCCGGGTGCGGGCATCATTCACCAGGTAGTACTGGAAAATTATGCATTCCCTGGAGGGATGATGATTGGCACAGACTCGCACACCGTCAACGCCGGTGGACTGGGGATGGTAGCCATCGGAGTGGGTGGTGCTGACGCTGTGGATGTGATGGCGGGAATGGCATGGGAATTGAAAATGCCAAAACTCATCGGTGTCAAACTGACCGGAAAATTGTCGGGCTGGACATCGCCTAAAGATGTCATCCTAAAGGTGGCTGGCATCCTAACGGTAAAAGGAGGTACCGGCTGTATTGTGGAATATTTTGGTGAAGGAGCCAGCGCAATGTCGTGTACCGGAAAAGGAACAATTTGCAACATGGGTGCGGAAATAGGCGCGACGACCTCTACTTTTGGATATGATGAGTCTATGTCAAGGTATTTGAAGGCCACAGGTCGTGCCGACGTAGCTGAAATGGCTGATGCCATCGCGTCACATCTCACCGCCGATCCTGAGTGTTATGCCGATCCTGCATCTTATTTTGACCAGGTAATCGAAATCAACCTTTCAGAACTTGAGCCACATATTAATGGTCCATTCACACCTGATCTGGCCACTCCAGTTTCCAGGATGAAAGAAGTTCTCCAGGGGGCAGGAAAAGACTGGCCGGTAGAAGTAAAAGTAGGATTGATTGGCTCTTGTACCAACTCATCATACGAAGATATTTCCCGTGCTGCGTCACTGGCAAAGCAGGCAGTGGATAAGAAATTGAAGACCAGGGCAGAATTTACAATCACACCCGGATCTGAGCAAGTGCGTTTTACCATCGAGCGAGACGGCTTTATCGATATTTTTGATCAAATGGGTGCGTCAGTCTTCGCCAATGCCTGCGGACCATGTATCGGCCAGTGGGATAGGGCCGGCGCGGATAAAAAGGAAAAAAACACCATCATCCATTCATTTAACCGAAACTTTTCCAAGCGGGCGGATGGCAATCCCAATACCCATGCCTTTGTAGCGTCTCCCGAATTGGTGACAGCCATTGCGCTGGCCGGAAGACTGGATTTCAACCCGATGACTGACAAGCTGGTCAATGAAGAAGGAGTGGAAGTCATGTTGGATGAGCCCACAGGAATGGAATTGCCGCCTCGGGGCTTTGCCGTGGAAGATGCAGGGTTTATTGCCCCTGCTGAAGATGGAAGCAGCGTAGAGGTAAAAGTCGCCGAGGGATCAGACAGGCTGCAGTTGCTGGAGGCATTCAAGCCCATTGCGGCGGACCAGTTGCAAAAAATGCGGGCACTGATCAAAGTGAAGGGCAAATGTACCACAGACCATATTTCGATGGCAGGTCCATGGCTTACGTATCGTGGGCACCTGGAGAATATCGCAAAAAACACACTCATTGGGGCAGTCAATGCGTTCAATGACGAAACAAACAGCGTACTGAATCTGACATCCGGAACATATATGACAGTTCCTGATTCGGCAAAAAAATACCAGGAAGCTGGTATTGGTACCATCGTATTTGGAGAGGACAACTATGGGGAAGGCTCATCACGAGAACATGCAGCTATGCAACCACGATTCCTGGGCGTGAAGGCAGTCATGGTCAAGTCTTTTGCTCGAATCCATGAGACAAACCTCAAGAAGCAGGGAATGCTGGCACTAACATTTGCCAATCCTGCAGATTATGACAAAATCCGCCAGGACGACAACGTCACTATAGAAGGATTTGACACCATGGCGCCAGGAAAAAACCTGATCATCGTGCTGCACCATGCTGATGGTACCCAGGATACGATCGAAGCGAGCCATTCTTATAATGAGGCACAAATCGAATGGGTACGTTGGGGATCAGCACTGAATCAAATTCGCGCAGAGCTGAACAAGTAACAAAATATAGTGTATTTTTAAAAAGCGCAAGCAGTAAAGTGTTTGCGCTTTTTTTGTTTTATGCAAATTATATGTACATTACAACAGATTAAACCTCATTTATTCATCCTTTAATGTAGAATTATGTTTGGAGAACTAAAAAATTTTATCCTTCGGGGCAATGTGCTGGAACTCGCAGTTGCCGTGATTGTGGCGGATGCATTTGGGAGCATCATCGCATCCTTGACAAATGATGTCATTATGCCACCTTTGGGCCTATTGGTAGGAGGTATTGATTTCAGTGATATCAAAATCGTGCTTCAGGCGGCACAAGGCGAAACTCCCGAAGTAGCAATAGGCATTGGGAAGTGGTTGAATTCTGTTTTTAGCTTTTTTATTTTAGCTGCAGTTTTGTTTTACGTGACCAAAGTTGCCCAAAAAGTGCAAAAACCATCCCTGGACGAAGCAACTGGGCCCACGCAGGAGCAGTTGCTGACGGAGATCAGAGATCTTTTGAAAAAGTGATGGGTTTTGGGGATAATCAGCCGGATGCATTGGATTCTTGACAGTACATGGAATCTTTTTTGAAAAGTCCTTTTGCGTAAAGAGAATTCCGATTATTTTGTACCAAAAATTTAAAAATGGTGCAATGGCGGGGCGTCTTTCCGGCGGTAACTACAAAATTTGACAGGGAAGAGGAACTGGATCTTCCTCTTTTTCGGAAGAATTTATCAGCACAACTGGCTGCTGGTGTGCATGGTATTGTATTGGGCGGCACCCTGGGAGAGGCCAGCACATTGTCGGAACCTGAAAAACAGCGTCTGGTGGAAGAAGCCGTATTGCTGGCCAATAATTCAGTACCGGTCATACTCAATATAGCCGAAGGGGCAACCCGTGAGGCAGTACGAATGGCAGACCTTGCAGCTCGATGGGGAGTCAGCGGCCTGATGTTGCTGCCTCCTATGCGCTACCGCACTGATCATCGGGAGACTGTTGCCTATTTTACAAATGTGGCACAATCTACCGATTTACCGATCATGGTGTATAACAATCCGGTGGATTACAAGATTGAAGTCACGCTTGATATGTTTGCCGAATTGGTGGAATGCCCAAACATCCAGGCAGTGAAGGAGTCGACACGCGACATTTCAAATGTGACCCGGCTGCGCAATCAATTTGGCGACAGAATCTCTATCTTATGCGGCGTCGACACCCTGGCTATGGAAGAATTAGTGATGGGCGCAGACGGATGGGTGGCCGGCCTCGTGTGTGCATATCCTAGAGAAACGGTATTGGTATACAATCTGATTTGTGCTGGTCGCCTCGATGAAGCACGTGAAGTGTACCGTTGGTTTTTACCTCTTCTGGAGCTGGACATTCACCCCAAACTGGTCCAATATATTAAGCTGGCGGAGACATTTGAAGGTATCGGCAGCGAGTATGTGCGCGCGCCCAGGCTCACTCTCGCCACACAGGAACGGCAGGCCATTCTTGCCATTCTGCAGAGGGCCGCTGCCTCCCGGCCGGAAGTATTATCACAACTTTAAATGATTGATTGAATGGAAACACACTGGGACCGAGTCATGCAGAAAAGTGCTGAAGTGTTTGGCGACTTTCAGCATTCTACAGGAATACAACGCAAG
>JAJTEZ010000142.1 GCA_021298335.1 Saprospiraceae bacterium
TTAAGAAAGTTTTTGTGAAACAAAAAGAGGTCAAAAAGATAGTGATTGACCCATTGAGTGAGACGGCCGACACAGATGTTTCAAACAACCAGTATCCGATAAAGGAAATGCCTTCGCGATTTCAGTTGTACAAGCAGCACAAGTTTGAGAAAAAACCCAACCCGATGCAGAAGGCGGCTCAGAAATCCATTCGCCCCTGATTCATTTGAATTTGGAAGTTGTGGGATTGCGGTCTGAATTATTTCTGTTTCTCGTATTTGTACAATGTAGGTTTGATTTTTAGCGGACCTTCTTCGCTAAGGGTATAGAAAGCTGATCCGTCGGTTTTCCAGCACAATGCTTCTCCCTGAGGTTCCTGGATATAAGAGGTCAGAAAGGGGGTTGAAGACATGGTTTCGATGACAGATTTTTGGGCATTACGTTTCCAGTAGTAGACTGTAAAGTAATTTTTCAGGGCAATATCGGTGCCTGAAGATGAAATATCTCCCCCCACAATTTGGGTGAAGGGCAGTGTAAGGTTTCTTTCAAGCACCATCGTGTCGCGGGTGTTGTAAGGGAAAGGAATTCTGTATAATCCCACACTGGATTCCCGTTTTGACACGACAAACAGGTCGCCTGTCACTGGGTCGGCCATCAGGGCTTCTGCATCTCGTTTTCCGTCGGCATAGCGGAAGGTGATTCTTTGTGGTTTACCGGAAAGAGTCTGTCCAGAAGTGATCATATCAGGTTCTTCCAGTAAATAGAGTGTGCAGTATTCGTAAGCAGCAATGTTGTCTCCGATATCTGCTATGACGATAATGGATTTTTCGCTTTGCGGCTGTTTTACTACGGCAATGTCTTCCCAGTCTCTGTGTGTTGCACCGTCTATTCTCAGGGTCTGTACCAGTTGTCCTTTTTCGTCGATACAATAAATGGCTGGCTGGTCACCGGAGTCGTTGTGGACCCAAAAGTAGCCTGGATTTGACAGAGAAGGAGCCATTCCCGAGATTTCATTCAATTGTCCGGGTACTTGTCCCAGGGACATTCTGGGCAGAAATACTACCGTATCCTTTTCCATAGTCATTTCCTCTTCCTGCATATCCGGCATTGAAGTGCTGCAGGAGGGGAAAGCAAGTGCCAGGAATGCAAAAAAACCAAAGATTTTAGTTGATAAAGGGTACATGTGTGATTGTGTAGAATCAGATTCAAAGGTAGGTTTTTCTGTTTCAATCCATACAAAAACTGCTCACAAATCATTTAGGTGTTTACCTTGACAGAGCACTATTTTGAAATAAAATCAGTAATGGCCATTGAGATTGACGGGAAAAGGCGGAAAACTCTTGGTCAATTATTGTAAATTTGTGGGTAGTGGATTTTTAGATTCACAAAGAGAAACCTACAGGTGGATGTATTGATCTGAATAAAAAATTAATTCAGTACAAATTTGCCTGAAAACAGAGAATTGTCGTATGAAGAAACAAATCGTTCCCGGCACGATTTCCACCAAGGACCTGCATCAGTACATCATCGGTGCTGTAGCTCCTCGGCCCATTGCCTTTGTCAGTACTCTGGACGAAAATGGCATTGCCAATCTTGCGCCTTACAGTTTTTTTAATGCTTTTTCTTCGAATCCGCCTATTCTTGTTTTTTCTTCCAACAGGAGGGTGTCTGATAATACAACCAAGGATACGCTGCACAATGTGCGGCAAACGAGAGAATGCGTTGTAAACGTGGTTCCTTTTTCCATTGTAAGACAAATGTCCCTTGCATCAGTAGAATTTCCCTCAGAAGTGAGTGAATTTGAAAAAGTGGGACTGACGCCCGAACCATCACAGACCATTCAGGCGCCCCGCGTGGCCGAGTCTCCGGTAAACATGGAATGCAGGGTAAAGGATATTATTGAACTCGGCGAACATGGAGGGGCAGGTCACCTGATCATTTGCGAAGTGACGTTGATTTCTGTATCTGAAAGTGTGATGACGGAACAACGTCTTGATCCCAACAAGCTGGATCTGATGGGTCGTCTGGGGCGGAATTATTATGTGAGAGCCAGCGGGGCGGCGCTAATGGAAATCTATCAGTCGGTCACTGAAATTCCGGTGGGATTTGATGGGTTGCCTGAGCATATTCGCACCAGCAGTGTCCTGACAGGCAATCAACTGGCGGCGCTTGCCTCTCAAGTACGAACGCCGGCAGCCGAAGATGTAGAGCGTATTAAGGAGGAGAAGGGATTGTGGATGGGCGATTCTATGCTGGAAAAGCACGTCAAAGCGGCCACTTTGATTGAAGAAGGAAAAGTATGGGATGCATTTTGTCTTCTGATGACAGCATCATGACGTGGTTATCACTTTGAATGTGGCGGCAATTTGTATGAAATCTTTGCACCTCTGAAAGTTCAAATGATATTATTTCACGGATACCTGAAAAGTGACAAATGAAAAATGTAGAATATGAAAATTAAATTTTGCGGAGCTGCACAATATGTTACCGGAAGTTCACACCTGATTGAACTTGACAACGGTTTCAAAATTTTGCTGGATTGTGGTTTATTCCAAGGTCGGGGTGGTCAGGTTTGGGAGTGGAATAATCAATGGTATTTCAAGCCTTCGGAAATAGACTGTCTGGTTTTGTCACATGCGCACATTGACCATTGTGGACGGATCCCCAAGCTGGTGAAGGATGGTTTTCAGGGACCGATACATTCCACGCATGCTACGAGGAGCCTGAGTGCTGTCATGTTGCTCGACAGTGCCAAGATTCAGGAAATGGATGTTGAATGGCACAATGAGAAAATCCTGAAAAAACGCAGAAAGGGAAAAGGAGAAGTCCGTACACCCCTGTATGTCAGTGAAGATGTGGGACCTGCCATGGTCAAATTTGAGGGACACCCATATGATACCTGGGAACAGATTCACCCGGATGTACAGGTTATGTTCAAAGATGCCGGTCATATTCTCGGAAGTGCGAGTGTGACCCTGAAAATCAAGGAAAATGGCAAAGAAACTATTGTTGGGTTTACCGGAGACATTGGTCGCCCATACAGACCGATTCTCCGTGATCCTCAACAGATGCCCGAAGTGGATTATTTAATTTGCGAGTCGACGTATGGCGATCGGGTACATGAATCTGATCCCGAACAATCGGCCCAATTTCTGGAGGTCATTCGCCACACGTGTATTGAAAAACAAGGAAAGCTGATCATCCCTGCTTTCAGTCTGGGCCGAACACAAGAAATCGTGTATATGCTCGATAAAATGGAGTCTGCAGGCCTGTTGCCACATATCCCTGTTTATGTAGACAGTCCTTTGGCAGTCAACGTAACACACATATTTGGACTTCATCCGGAGTGTTTTGACTCTGAAATCAATGAATACATGTTGACGGATTCCAATCCCTTTGGGTTTAATACGTTGCAATACGTTCGAGATGTGGAAGGATCAAAAGCCCTCAACCACAGTGACAAGCCCTGCATCATCATATCAGCTTCAGGTATGCTGAATGCAGGCAGGGTGAAACATCACCTGTATAACAACATTGAAAATCCAAAAAATACCTTCCTCATGGTTGGCTATTGCTCTCCGGAAACACCCGGAGGCATCCTTCGATCGGGTGCTAAAACCATTCGAATTTTTGATGAAGAAAAGGTGGTTCGGGCAGACATTGTGATTATGGATTCTTTTTCAGCGCATGGAGACAAAAATGAGATGTTTGACTTTATTTCCAATCAAAAGGAAGTGTTGAAGCGATTGTTTCTGGTACATGGAGAACTGGATACCCAGACCAATTTTAAGTATTTTCTGAAGGACAAGGGATTTGGTGAAATAGACATACCCGGCCCGGGAGATGAATTCCAAATTATCGCTGAATGACGCTGGAGCTGAGAGGTGCGGCAACCTAATTGAACCAAAATCGTTAATGTTATTCTAACGCAGGAAATCTTTCCTGACGAATTCAGTACCTTTGCACTTCAAAATTTTTAATATGACACAATCAAACGCACAAACAAACTACAAGGTCAAGGATATTAATCTGTCAGAATGGGGCAGGAAAGAAATTTCGCTGGCTGAAGCGGAGATGCCGGGTTTAATGGCACTTCGTGAAGAATTTGGTGCTTCAAAGCCACTGAAAGGAGCCAGAATTGCCGGATGTTTGCATATGACCATCCAGACTGCTGTGCTGATTGAGACGTTGAAAGAACTGGGCGCAGAAGTTACGTGGTCTTCCTGTAATATTTTTTCGACACAGGATCACGCTGCGGCAGCGATGGCAGCGGCTGGAATTCCGGTCTATGCCTGGAAAGGAATGAATGAAGAAGAATTTGACTGGTGTATTGAGCAGACGCTGTTTGCGTTTGAAGGCGGTAAGCCGCTGAATATGATTCTGGACGATGGTGGAGACCTGACAAATATGGTTTTTGACCGGTATCCGGAGCTGGTGGCTGACATCAAAGGCTTATCTGAAGAAACTACTACTGGTGTGCACAGATTGTACGAACGCGAAAAGAATGGCACGCTGGTTTTGCCTGCGATCAATATCAACGATTCAGTGACTAAATCAAAGTTTGACAATAAATATGGCTGCAAGGAGTCTCTGGTCGATGCAATCCGTCGGGCGACAGACATTATGATGGCCGGAAAAGTGGCTGTAGTGGCTGGCTATGGTGATGTTGGAAAAGGATCGGCCGCCTCATTACAGGGAGCCGGATGCCGGGTAATTGTGACGGAAATTGACCCAATTTGTGCTCTTCAGGCTGCAATGGACGGATTTGCCGTGAAAAGAATGGAAAATGCACTGGCAGAAGCCTCCATTGTGGTGACAGCTACCGGCAACAAGAGCATCGTCAGAGCAGAACATTTTAAAATGATGAACGATAAGACTATCGTCTGCAACATAGGCCACTTTGACAATGAAATAGATATAGCGTGGTTGAACAAGGAGTACGGTCATACCAAGACACAGATCAAGCCGCAGGTAGACATTTTCAATATCGATGGTAAGGACATTATCGTACTGGCTGAAGGACGTCTTGTCAATCTGGGCTGTGCGACAGGGCACCCTTCGTTTGTGATGTCAAACAGCTTTACGAATCAGGTGCTGGCTCAGCTGGAGCTCTGGCAGAATACTGAAAAGTATGAGCACAAAGTGTACACGCTGCCTAAGCATCTGGATGAAAAAGTGGCACGCCTGCACCTTGCAAAGATTGGTGTTGAGCTGGAAGAGTTGTCACACGACCAGGCAGACTATATCGGTGTTACGGTAGAAGGACCGTACAAGCCGGAGTACTATAGGTATTGATAGGGAAAAATTTGGTTGAAGGCTAACTATAAGGCATATCCTCTTGATTTCTGTTAAGCAACACAATTGAGTTTTTATTGCTTTTCTTGCAAAGAATGCTGAAAAGGATATCGATTCCTTTTTGCAATCCCGAAGTGATGAAAAGATGATAGCTCAATGCATACCAATAGTCAATTAAACCCCGAGGGGGTGATATAGTTAATCTATCCATTCGAATAAATATTTTTCGTTGTATTCAATTTCAAATCTTTGAAGAAAATCAAAGTATTCTTCCTGGAATGTTTTCTTCTTGTGATGTTCTTCCTGATTGGCAATATATTGGTACACATTTTCAACTTGTGAATGGGCGTAAGAGAAAGCACCATATCCTTCTTGCCAGGAGAATTTTCCTTTGATGAATTTTTTTTCGTTTATGAAATTGGAAGAATTGTTTTTAATATCTCTTACCAAATCAGATATGCTCATTGCTGGTTTTAAATCCACAAAAACGTGAACGTGGTCAGCGACACCATTTACAATAATGGGTGTTTTGATTATATATGGGCGATCGTTTCATTTTGGGCGACCACAAGGGTCGCCCCTACGATTTCCAAAATGGCGTGGAAATGGTGGGGCATTACCACATATTCGTGTAATTGGATATTTGCGTTGTATTTTGGTTTTATTTTATAGCTTTATGTCTTCCAGCTCTTCTAACTCTTCCATGATGCCTTTAAACTCCTTCATGGGTAGCACCAATGATATGTTTTACCGGATTTGTCCGTGATTTATTGCGGATTTATTTTAAGCAACCCCAAAATATTTCACTACAATGCCTTATGCAAAGAAAGCCTTAAACTTCTTTTAGGAGAATATACCATAAATCATGGGAATACCAATCGTAACACCTAACTCCCACTACTGCTTTATCCATTTGATCAAACCAGACAGTCAAGGTGGATGCCGGGGCTACCTGTTCGATATACAGGATGTCATTGCCTGGGTTGGGGTACACAGAAACAGCTGACAGATCCTGGATGTCTGCTGTTTCGGATAGAATTTTCTGGAATCCCAGGAAGAAAAGTACTGTCTGAGTCATTGCCGGCACGTAACACGTTCCGTGATTTGCTGTGGGGTTGATGTCCCGGACTTCCAAATAGGGGGCCCCATTGGCCAGCATGGTGTCGCGTGCCACGATGCTGTTTTGAAAAGGTACCTGGTCATCAGCCATACAATAGAAAATCTTGGTTGGGGCAGCAGGTGCCCAGTCGTACACATCGTTTTCTCGCAAGATTTGATTGGCGGGGTGTGCCGGATTCGTTTTAATTTCATTCAGCACGTCATCTTTGATCAACCTGGACCCGACGGATGCCCCTGTATTCGATTTGAGGAGTTGAACAAGTTTTGCGTTCAAAGCGGTAATGCTGGTTTCACCCCTGTAATATTTCATGATGTCGGATATATATTCCGGCTTGAAAAAGGAGGCTGGGTCTGAATACAAGCGCTCATCTGTTTCATTGTAACCCAATACGGTATTGGGAATGTAGGCAGGGTAGCCGTAATCTTTCTCGCTCAGAATCAGATCGCGCATTACTCCTGATATGCTGTAAGGTCCCGACATATGAGAGTCAGCAGTGACAGCGATTCCGCTATTGCTTGACTGCACGTGGCGATGGAGGGCCATGGAGGCGTATCCACCCTGTGAGTAGCCGGTGACAAAAAACTGGTCGTGGGTACACTGGCAGTTTGTCTTATCCCATTCACTGCAGGCGTTGAGCATATCCATGGTGGCAGAAACGATGGTCTTTCCGTGGACATACGTCTGAAAACCACGTCCGTTGCCCATTCCGACATAGTCGGGCAGAATCGCCACAAAGCCCAGCCCGCCAAACAGCAGGCCTACCTGACCTTCATCTCCTCCGGCATTGCCGTAATTAGAGGGTACGCAGCTTTTGCAGTCGGCCGTGCCGTGCTGATAGACCAGTAATATTTTACGCCGTATTTTATAAATGGAAGGGGGAAGAGTGCTGTCAACTGCTCTTTGGTTTTGCTTCCTGCGAATGTTGCTGAAACAAGTTGCTGTGCATGTGACTGCAGAATTACAGTCAACAGGAGTGTTATGGATAGGAAAAACGATTTTAAGCCCATGGTAAAGATGATGTGATGATCAGGAATAATATCTCAGGCGACTTGCAACATCTGCCTGTTCGGATCCAAAAATACGGCATACAAGGAGCACGTGTATTCTTTTCTATTGAAAAAGCGCAAAAATATTGTAAATTTCGGGAATAAACCACGCCTGCAGCATTTTACCAAATTTCAACAATTAGTAAAAACTGGCGTTTGAAACAACTGAGAATTCAAGTGAGATATGAGACTTAAAAATTATGCTGAAGGCAGTTGGGTAGAAGGTACGGGCGGAGGCCAGCCACTTTTTGATGCGTGCAGCGGTGAGCAGATTGCGACTGCCAGTTCGGCAGGGCTGGATTTTGGAGCCATGCTGGCATACGGCAGGAAAACAGGCAACCGAAACCTCAGAAAATACACGTTTCATGAACGAGGCAGGATGTTGAAGGCTTTGGCGCTCTATCTTATGGATAGGAAAGAAAAATATTATAACACCAGTTACAGGACGGGAGCTACCCGTACCGATTCGTGGATAGACATCGAAGGAGGTATTGGCAATTTGTTTGCCTATGCGAGTTTACGGCGGAGGTTGCCCGATCTTCCCTATTTTTCAGAAGGAGACCCTGCCATGCTGAGCAAGGGAGGATCATTTATAGGCCACCATATTCTGGTTCCTAAAAGAGGCGTGGCGATACATATCAACGCCTATAATTTTCCTGTCTGGGGCATGCTGGAAAAATGTGCTGTCAACTGGCTGGCGGGTATGCCTGCCATTGTTAAGCCTGCCACAATTACTTCCTTTCTGGCCGAAGATGTAGTCAGGGATATCATTGACTCAGGCATATTGCCGGAGGGTGCTCTGCAGCTCATTTGCGGCAGTGCCGGAAACCTTCTTGATTTTGTGGAAGATCAGGATGTAGTGACCTTCACGGGCTCGGCATCTACGGGCATGACACTCAAGTCGCATCCTGCCATTATCCGGAATGCGGTGCCCCTAAATATGGAAGCAGACTCGCTCAATTGCATTATTCTGGGGCGTGATGCCTCTCCCGGCACGCCAGAATTTGATCTGTTTGTCAAAGAGGTGCGCAGGGAAATGACCGTCAAGTGTGGGCAGAAGTGTACGGCAGTGAGGCGAATCATCGTTCCTGAAAGCTACATTGAAGAGGTTGAATCTGCGATCAGGACATCGCTTCATGGCTGTGTGATTGGTGATCCACGAGCGCAGGGCGTCAGGATGGGAGCTCTGGCCGGCAAGGTCCAGGTGCAGGAAGTCCTTGAAAAACTTCAACTTCTGCTTAGTGAATGCAGGCTTGTAGTGGGAGATCCGAATGCATTTGATGTGCAGCTGGGTTCTGCTGAAACAGGAGCTTATCTGCCTCCCATGCTTCTTCGTCAGGACTCACCCATGCAGGCCAGCTATATACACGAAGTCGAGGCCTTTGGTCCTGTAGCAACGCTGATGCCCTACCGCAATCTTGAAGAAGCCATCGAGCTGGCGCAGAAGGGAAAAGGGTCATTATGCAGTACATTTGTCTCTTATGATTCTGAGCATGTCACAGAATATACGATTGAAGCTGCGACGCATCATGGCCGCATCCTGGTTCTGGACAGAGAGTCATCAGTCGAAAGCACCGGTCACGGATCCCCAATGCCTTTGCTGGTCCACGGCGGACCGGGCAGAGCAGGTGGCGGAGAGGAGATGGGTGGTCTGCGAGGCATTCGGCATTATATGCAACGATGTGCCATTCAGGGTACCCCAACGGCGATTACAGCCATTACGCAACAGTATCAGTATGGGGCGAGACAAAACCAAGGAGACATTCACCCGTTCAAAAAACATTTTGAAGACCTGCAGATTGGCGAGACGCTCACCACACATAAGCGCACTGTTACAGAGGCTGATGTGGTGCAGTTTGCCAATGTTTCGTGGGATCATTTTTATGCCCACACAGACGCAACCTCGCTGGAGGGTACACCTTTTACACAGCGGGTGGCCCACGGTTATTTTGTACTCGCTGCTGCGGCAGGCTTGTTTGTGGATGCGGCCAAAGGCCCGGTTTTGCTCAACTATGGTCTCGATGAATGCCGTTTTACAAAACCCGTCTATCCGGGCATGACAATTGGTGTCCGGCTCACGGTTAAGGAGAAAACTGCGCAGGAAAAACGAGAAGAGGAAGACTACAGAAAGGGAATTGTCAAATGGCTGGTTGACGTGTATGACGAAACCGGAGAAACAGTAGCAATAGCGACAATTCTGACCATGGTTAAAATGAAAAAAGAAGTATGATGCATTCAATACAACGGGAAGGATCCGTTCAGACTGTCAGAGAGGGAGGTATATCGGTGATCACATTTACGCATCCAGCGCAGAATTCTCTTCCGGGGTATTTGTTGCGTGAGCTTACTGAGCACATCCGGATGGCAGGAGAGGATGCGGAGACACAGCTGATCATCTTGCAGAGCGGTGGGGACCGTACATTTTGTGCAGGTGCCAGTTTTACGGAATTGGCGGCTATTGGTGATGAGGCTGCAGGGCATCAGTTTTTTATGGGCTTTGCCAATGTGATTGAGGCTATCCGGACGTGCCCGAAGCTTGTCATTGGCAGAGTGCAGGGCAAGGCAGTGGGTGGTGGCGTCGGCCTGGCGTCGGCCTCGTTTGTGATAGGTCCGGCCGTGGAACGGAAAATCGGGCTTTCCGCCTTTTCGATGATGGCTTTGGATGCCGGAAAATGGCAGTCTGCCGACTGGGCACGTGAAAAGGGCTTGTTTATGGAGGTTTTTGAAAGTATCGAGGAACTGGACAAGGCTATTGGTGTATTTACCCAGGATTTGTTGGGTAAAAATCCGGAAGCTCTTCATCACCTGAAGAGAATTTTCTGGGAAGGCACTGATCACTGGCCGGAATTGCTGTCGGCGAGAGCAAAAACCAGCGGAACGCTTATCCTGAGTGACATTGCACAAAGTGCCATCCGGTCATTTTTACAAAAACTATAAAATTGTCAGACAGCACACAAACATATGATATTGTCATTGCGGGAACCGGAGCGGCTGGTTTGTTGCTGGCATACCGATTGAGCAAGGAAAATATCTATTCGTCTTCGCGTATCCTTTTGATAGACAAGGAAATAAAGACCGGAGATGACAGGACCTGGTGTTTTTGGGAACAAGGAAAAGGTGAGTGGGATCACATCTTGTACACCTCCTGGGAATCGGTCAGGTTTTGCGCAGACGGATTCAGTCAGACCGATAAAATTGCCTTCACGTTGGTGAACAAGGAAATGCAGTGGTCGTCAAAACGTCCAAAGGTGATTTTTCCGGTGAAATTGGTTTTACCAGTATCTTTCCGCAAAAGCAGGTAGAGGAGCAGATGGCATTTCCTTATCTGAAGCAGCATTTTATTGGCTGGTTTGTTCGTACTGAAAACGCAGTATTTGATGCGGAAACGCCGCTTTTTATGGATTTTCGTGTGCAACAGCGCAACAATACCCGCTTTATGTATGTGTTGCCGTTTTCTCCTAAGGAAGCGCTGGTGGAGTATACCCTTTTTTCTGAAACATTGTTGGAGGATGAAGAATATGAATGGGAAATCGACCAGTATTTAAGGGAAATGGGAGCAGGAAGCGTACAGATTTTGGAGCGCGAAAAAGGGAATATTCCGATGACATGTTTTCCATTCAAACAGCTACAGAGTCGCCGGCTGATCTATATTGGCAGTGCTGGAGGGTGGACCAAGGCGAGCACGGGCTTTGCCTTTGCAAGGATCAGTCAATTTACAAAACAACTGGTCAGCCACATGGCCAAAGGGAAGCCGGCCCATACATTTGACATCAGAAGTCGGTACACGATATACGACCTTATATTTTTGGATGTGCTGCATCGCAGAAATCACCTTGGATCATCGATTTTTTCGGCGATGTTTCAAAAAAACTCCTTTGCGGAGGTCCTGACTTTTTTAAATGAAACCGGAACGATCTCCGGAGATTTGAAAATTATTGCCAGGTCCAGGCCACGGATTGAATTTGTAAAATCGGTCCTGTTTTCCTGGAAACAAATCTTTAGAGTTTTATTTTTTTCAGGCGGTCGAGGTCGCGTTTAGAGTCCCGTTCCTTGATGGTCTCCCTTTTGTCAAAGGCTTTCTTCCCCTGGGCGAGGGCTATTTCCAGTTTTGCAAATCCGCGGTCTGAAAAATATAATCTGTAGGGCACAATAGTAAGTCCTTTCTCGGTCACCCTGCGTTCGAGCTTTCGCAGTTCACTTTTGCGCAATAGCAATCTTCTGTCTCTGCGGGCATCGTGGTTGTAGATGGTGCCGTGTTCGTATTCGGAGATAAACATATTTTTCACTGTCAGGTTGCCGTGGTCAAACAGGCAGTACGCATCATTCAGGTTGGCCAGTCCCTGCCTGAGCGCCTTCACTTCGGTGCCTGTCAACACTAGCCCGCATTCAAACATCTGAATAAATGAATATTCAAATTTTGCTTTTCGGTTGACAATTCCCTTTACGTGTGTTTTTTGCCCCATGGCTCCTTTTAGGTTCGGCCTGCAAAGATACGACGTTTTCAGCCGTGCGTTTGAAAAATTGAGTAAATTTGGGCGATTTGTGACCCAGGAAAATCAATTTACGATGAATCGCATTCTTTCCATCACTGCTGCAGTATTGACGACGACATTATTTTTCTCATGCATACCTGAGACGGCAGTCCCCAAAACACCGGAAACAGTTTCCATAGAATACTCAGACGATGTGATCAAAAAAATCCTTGAATTGCAGGACAAGCAGGATTCAACGGCTTTGTATCCATACTTCAGGAGTGCTCAGGCCAATTACAGATTTGCTGCTGCGCAGGCATTTGCCGCCATCAAATCCGGGCAGGCGATTGACTCTTTGGAAATTCTTCTAGAAGATAATGTGGAAGAGGTCCGCACGGCCGCGGCCTACGCCATTGGCCAAAGCGGAATAGCCAGGGGGGCAGAAATCCTGAAGAGGCATTTTCGAGGGAAAGACTCTGCGGATGTAAATAGTGTATACAATGCTACTGTTCTCGAAGGTGTGGGTAAAACAGGCTCACTTGAAGACCTCAAGTTGCTGGCTACTGTAAAATCGTACAGGGATTCTGACAGTTTGCTGTTGCTGGGTCAGGTGAGGGCTATTTTTTATATGAGCTTGCGCAAAATCATTGCAGATGAAGGAACAGAAAAGATGGTGCAGTTTCTCAATGGGAGAAGCACCTCAGATGAAATACGCATGCTTGCAGCACATTATTTTGCGAGAAACAAGCAGATTTCCATTTCACCTTACCGACTGATTTTAAGCACCGTGATCAGCAGGGAAAAAAATCCTGAAGTTACAGCGCAGCTGGCAACGGCTTTTGGCAATTCCAAGGACTCACTCTTTTTGCCTGTACTACGAAAAACACTTGCGGAGTCAAAGGATGACAGGGTCAAAATTCATGCACTCAAAGCGTTGGGGAATTTTTCTTATCAATCCATCCGGCAGGAGTTGCTTTCTTTTTTAAAGGACAAAAACATCTACGTTGCATCGGCTGCGGCAGGGGTTCTGTTATATAATGGCTCCACTGACGACGTCCCTTTATACCAGGCATACGATACCACAAATGTGCACTGGTGGCTCCGCTCCAGAATGTGCGGTGCAGTCCTGGTCCATACTCCTCTTTACCTGACAAAGACAAAGGGCGAATTCAGTCAGAAACTGTTGAAAACCATGAATGCATCGACTTCGCCCTATATGAAGGCGGCCTTTATTGATGCGTTGAGTCGGGATGCCTTCAATTATCCATTGCTTGTGAAGGTATTTCGGGAAAACAAGCATCCAGTTGTCCGCATTGCTGCGCTGGAAGGACTGGCAAGAATTGTGAAAAGTCCGTCTTTTTATCTCGCACTGGGTAAGGATTTGAAAACCGTCAGAGCCGTCATTTTCAAAACGCTCAGCCAGGCTATTGAAGAAAAAGACCCTGGACTCGTGGCTGTAGCTTCGGGTATTTTGAAGGATCCGGCAGGAAACTGGCAGGGATGGATGAAAAACCGAAAAGTATGGCAGGAGGTTCTGCAAGGATTGAAGCTTCCGGAAATGATTGAATCTTATAATGCTCTGGAAGAGCTGCTGGCCTACGCTGAAAACAGGCCGCCAGTACTAAAAACACCAGACTATAACCACCCGATGGACTGGACGTTGTTTCAGACGATTGGAGATACAAGCATGATTTCTGTCAAAACAACCAGGGGCAATATACTACTGGAATTGTACAAGCGTCAGGCGCCAGCTTCTGTCTGTAATTTTATTGGCTTGCTTCGGGAAGGGTTTTTCAATGGCAGAGTTTTTCACAGGATTGTACCAAATTTTGTGATCCAGACGGGGTGTCCGAGGGGGGATGGTTACGGCAGTCTTGATTATTCTATCCGGTCAGAATTGCCACAGTGCTATTACAACCGGAGTGGTCTTGTCGGCATGGCTTCTGCGGGCAGGCATACAGAGGGTACACAATGGTTTATCACACACAGCGCTACACCTCATCTGGACGGAAGATATACACTATTTGGCCGGGTCACAGACGGCATGGATGTGGTCAACTCGATGGAGCAGGGGGATAAAATTGTGGAAGTCCTGCTTATAAAGTAGGTTTATTTTTATCAGTTTTGTCAAAATGCATGAGCAGAGCCGGCAACAGCAACAGGTCAAACACCAATGCACTGAACAAGGTCACAGAAATCAATAGACCCACGGTGAATGTGGGTGGGCTAGAGGAAAACACCATATTGAAAAAGCCAAAAAACAGAATCACCGAAGTGATGATGATGGCCTTTCCTGTTTCCATAATGGTGGTTCTGGTGGCTGACACGGGATCCATTCCTTTTTGGCGGCACAATTTATACCGGGTGAGAAAATGAATCGTATCATCTACTGCGATGCCAAAGATGATGGTAAACATGATTGCGACACCCGCTTCCAATGCAATGCCCATGTATCCTATCAATGCAGCCGCAAAAAGCAGGGGCAAAATGTTAGGAATCAGTGCAATGACCAGCATCCTCGCCGAACGAAACAAAAGCGCCATTAAGAAGCCAATGATCAGGACGGATATGGCCAGTCCCTGCAATAGATTTTCAGTTACATATTCGGAGTTTTTATCCAAGATGATGCCGGTGCCCGTCCTTCTGACCGTGAGCCGGGAAGTGTCAAGGTGGGTATTGACCCATTGATCGAGGTCCGAACCCAGCCGTTTGACCTCTTCGGCACCCAGGTCCTGCATGCGGCAGGAGATTCGGGTTTTGGACTTATCTGCAGTCAAAAATAGGGAAGACTCTTCTTTCATAAACTTCCGGATCAGGTTTCTGTATTGAATAAATTCCGGTAATGAATCAGGAAGCCGGTAATATGCAGGATCATTTCCATGCTGCATCATGTGCAGACTTTTGTATGCCGAGTTAATGCTCAGTGACGACTTTATGACTTTTGCAGACTCAATTTTGTTTTCGAGTCGGTCGATTTCCTGCAGGATCTCAAAATCATCAGCCTTATAGGGTTCTTTGATCGTAATAATCGCTGAGAACCCGAGAATTTTTAGGTAGGTTGTTTTCAATCCTGTAATTGGTATGAATCCATGTGATGCCCACACCAAAAAGAAGTAAAAGTCCAATGGAAAGTATAAAAATTTTATTGCCTTGTTGTTGAGTCGTGTTTAAGATCCATTGAAGTAGTGGCTGCCATTTTCCTGCTCCTCTTTGTTGATGAAAAAGCTGGTCCTTTTGGTAATAGCTCAGCAGGGTTGTGGTCAATAAAATGACAGTTACGTAGGCAATCATCACACCTGCAGCGGCATCCCATCCAAAGTCGCGTATCGTATGGAGTCGGGAAGTCGCCAGAGAAGCAAAGCCAATGGCTGTGGTGAACGATGTCATGAATGTTGCCAGACCAATTTCCCGGATTGTGATGCGCATTGACTCTTCACGGGATTGATTCTTTTCCAGTTCATCCAGGTATTTTGAGAAAATGTGAATGACATCTGAAGACCCGACGATCAGCATGATGACCGGAAACAGGGCGGAAATAGCATTCAATTCCGAACCGGTTGCACCCAGATAGCCCAGAAACAACAACAAACTCAAGGCGATGCTGCCCAGTGAAATGATGATTCCGGCAGGTTTTCGATACAGGATAACCATGATGACAGACACCAGAAGGATGGATGCGATGAATGCCAGGGCCATTTCTTTTTTCTGAAAATCGATGAGTTCTTTTTGAAAGAAAGACCTGCCCAGAATATGGGCTTTTGAGGAAACCTGTCGGAGTTCGAGCAGAGAGTCTACCTGACTGACAAGTGATTCCGCTTCCTGTACCGTGAGATTTTCTTTGGTTGTGGCGGCGATGACAAGAGAAGTAGCTGCACTGTCAATCAGATTGTACTTCCATCGTTTATCTTTGAAAATCAATTCTTTGTCCTGCGAATATAAGTCAGGTTGCTGCAAGTGTATAGCCGGAACCAAAGAGATTCCAAAGGGGGTTTTAACGGGCAGTTGTAACGTAGTGAGCGACTGCACTCTGCTTACGAGAGGTAGAGACCGGAGGTCGAGGGCAAGGGAGTGGGTTCTTGCCAGAAAGAGTGAGTCAAAAATATCGGGCTGGTTCTCCAACGCAATGAGCAGAAAATTGTCATCAGTTCCAAATTCTTTGGAAAACTCCTGGTAAAACTCCAGGTCGGGGTCTCCTTCGGGAAAAAACTGGTCGAACGAAAAGGAAAACCGAAGGCGGCTTGCAAAGAAAACGCTGGCCAACGACAGCACGAGGAAAAGCCCTATAATGTAAGGTCTGAGTTTCAGAAGCATCCGGCACAAATGTATTTGAGCCTACATAATGCAAACCAGACGGGAAAGTTGAAGAAAGGGGTGTAAATTATTGTCGAAATTCCTTCATGGCATTGATGAGGCCATTGGTAGAAGAATCAAACCTATCGACCTGTTGAGCATGTGTTAATTCAGGCAGGATCTTTCCGGCAAGTTGTTTGCCAAGTTCCACACCCCACTGATCAAAGCTGTAGATATTCCACACTATTCCCTGCACGAAGATTTTATGTTCATACATGGCAATCAGAATTCCGAGTGATCGGGGGTTCAGTTGGCGGACGAGGATGGAATTTGTGGGTCTGTTGCCTTCAAATACCTTATAGGACACCAGAGGAAGGTAATCCTCGGGGCTTTTTCCGCTTTTTTGGAATTCTGCGATGACTTCTTCTTTTGTTTTACCGTCCATTAAAGCCTGGGTTTGCGCAAAAAAGTTGGATAACAGCAAGGTGTGGTGCTGTCCGATGGGATTGTGTGACAAGGCGGGAGCGATAAAATCGCAGGGAATGAGCTGGGTGCCCTGGTGAATCAGCTGATAGAAGGCGTGCTGTCCATTGGTGCCCGGTTCGCCCCAGATGACGGGCCCGGTGGCGTAATTGACCCTATTGCCGTTGCGGTCGATGCTCTTCCCGTTGCTTTCCATGTTGGCCTGTTGGAAATAGGCAGCAAAGCGGTGCATGTACTG
>JAJTEZ010000143.1 GCA_021298335.1 Saprospiraceae bacterium
ATACAGTTCGCCAATGCGGTTAGACCCATTGTTGAACAGCAGCATTCGTCCTGCACCCGGCAGGCTGTCAGGTATCCACTGGGCGTCGTGCTGGCCATACAACCAGTGTTGGTCCCTGGTGCCACGGCCATAGGAACGTGGATTCCCCCAACGGTAGAGAAAGTCACCTCCTCTGCCGTATCTTCCTGCGGCATGTCCTTTGGCTTCTTCAGTACTTGTGCTGTGATCAATAATGTAGACCTCATTGTGAAACTTTGAACTAATCAGAATCTGGTCCAGGCCTTCGTTGTAATCCAGGGAATTTACGTGCAGCCATTCCGCCGGGTTAGCCCCGGGGTCTTCAGAAAAATTGACATCCAGCCGTTCAGGGAAATCAGAAATCATCCCATAGTCCGGCAGAGAGGCATTGATATCCTGAATGGTGTGGTCCCAGAAATCCCATTCCCACACTACTGCATAGTCGTTGGCGGGCAAGGGTTTTATCTCCAGAATTCGGTCTGACCAAATGCCTTCATTGGTCAGTTTTTCTGCCCGAAATCCTTTTTGTATGGCTTCTTCACGGCTGTATTTGTACCAAACGCTCAGTAGAATGTTCCCATTCGGAAGCAGCTG
Organism: Saprospiraceae bacterium; assembly: GCA_021298335.1. GTDB lineage: Bacteria > Bacteroidota > Bacteroidia > Chitinophagales > Saprospiraceae > OLB9. The sequence continues at coordinate 613 of JAJTEZ010000143.1, forward strand.
CGCATCGTGGTGGTGATGCATCTTTGTGTCCGCAAGTGTGCTGCTCCACTCTTGCTTGCCCTCCCAGCTGTAAAAATCCAGCCTGCCACCGGCACCTCCACCGGTAAAGCTGCCTGCAGCCCTTGAAGTGCGAAACAATCGTCCGTCAGGAAGTAAGGTAATATCCAGGGAAGGCTGCGGAAAGGTCCATTTTTTAACGAGATACCCACATTCATCCACTAAAAACGCATCCCTGGAGAAGGAAGGCGCAAACAGAGTATAGCCAGCAGATGCATTTTCATTTCGAAACAATAAACCCAGCGTTCGCTGGCCCTGGCTGATTGTTTGAACAGCTGCAAGCAGGCCTAAAAAGATGTGAAAACGCAAACTGAGTCGAATTAGTTCCATATCGTAAACGGAATTGATACCAAAAATCCTGAACGAAGAGTGATGGTTGCAATATAAAATCCTGAAATCCAGTCGTTTGTTTTGAAGGAGGTCGAGCTTTGATCTTTCGAGCCATAAACTATTTGTCCCCGACTTGACGTCACAGTTAGTGAAGTAATTGAGTTGAGCAGTGCGTCAGAGCCTTCAATGTTGCAGAAACCATCTGCCGAACAGCTTATGTGAAATACAGGTTTTGCCAATTCAGGCTGGTTTATTCCGGATGACAGAAGCATCACATCCGGATCCACACGAATGAATCCCTGGCTGGAACTCCCTTCCTTGAGGATGTACCGACGGTCTGCCTCCAGCTTGTAAAACCGGTCTACATGTCCTGTCGGCCAGGTGACCACGACAGAATCAACGACGAGAGAAGCCCCTGTTCCAAAGATTTCTGTGTCGCTATTTTGACCCATAAAGCCTATGCCGCATTGGGTATACCTGAATTGACGGCGAATGCCATGATACACTGCAATCACGGAACCTATTCCTTCTCTGTTGCTTTTCACACCTTCCAGCTGAAGTTTCAGGTAGTGGTTGCTGCCTCCTTTATTGACAAATAGCAGGGAAGGATATGGTCCCACATTCATCACGCCAATATCAGCATAGCCGTCCTGATTGATGTCTCCAATGGCATTGTTGAAACTGCTGGCCGTGTCTGCCGGGATTTTGCTTCCCTTAATGAAAATATCACCAGGGTAGAGATTTGTGTAGTACTGGCTATTGATGGCATTGGCACCCGGCAGCATGCCACTGACGTAAAGGTCTTCATCGCCATCATTGTCACCATCCAGAAAGTTGGTGCCCCAGGCAACGCTAAAAAATCCTACACCCCGTTCCGCCGCCTGGTTTTTAAATTTTTCACCGTTTTGATTGACAAACAGTGCGTTGCCAGCCTCACTGTTGGAAATATACAGGTCAAAAAAACCATCGCTGTTGAAGTCGCTGGTTGACACACTCATGCCATCCATTTTCAGGTCGGTTCCGGACTGCTGGCTCACATTGGAAAATGTCCCGTTCTTGTTATTTTTTAATAGTGTATTTCCTCGTTTTCTATCGTGAGCCGTATAAATGTCCGGCCATTTATCATTGTTGTAATCAATAAATGTGGAACAAAACGGAGTTTTTCCCCCGTCTTCTGTGCCTGAGGTCAGAGTGACCTCTCTGAATGTTCCTCCGAAGTTCTGAAACAACCGACTGATATTTGGCAAACCATCGCGCTCGATGCGCCTCACACCGACATACAGGTCTAACCAACCATCCCTGTTGAAGTCGCCCCAGCATGCTCCAAAACTTGTGTATTCTTCGCGTGGCAGCCCCCTTTCAGCCGTTTCATCGGTCAGGCGGAGGTTGCCGTCGTTGACAAAAAGCTTATTGTAATCATCTGCCATTGTCAGGTACAGGTCTTTATCACCGTCATTATCAAAATCAATCCAAAGCAGGTGTTTGATTTCTCCAGTCAAATCGGGTAAGAGTTCAATGCGGGAAACACCGTTTCCTGTGTTGCGGTAAAAATGAGGGGCTTCACCTGTCGAAGAAGCCAGAGAGATGTCGTCAAGTCCGTCACCATCAAAGTCGCAAAAGCTGATGCCTCCACCTGCAGTACCTTCGCCGTAAAGATGAGAAATGCCATAAGCTGATGCGCTACTGGCAAACTGTTGCCCCACCAGTGTTGTGGCTAAAGTAAGGTATGAAAAGAGTCCTGCGCAAATTGCCCTGAACATTTGAAATAATTAGGTTCCATGCAAAACTACCGCATTTTCGAAAACAGATGCATTGAAATGTGCAATTTTTTGGTTGATTATCGGAAGTAAATAAGATTTTGAGAAGCTATATTTTCAAAATCACGCAACAGTTTTGACATTTGACAGAGAAAGGGTATTTTTGACTTCGTTAGGTCATGCCGTTCAAGTAGTGTTTACTTTTCAGCACCGCATTCAAAAAAAGGATCATGTCTGTAGCCGCGCCCAGTTCTTTACGTCAGGTGATCGCCGCCTCTTCAGCAGGTACGATGATCGAGTGGTACGACTTTTACATTTTTGGCAGTCTGGCTCCCATCATTGCAACTCAGTTTTTTCCACAAAATAATCCTACGGCTGCCCTGCTGTCCACTCTGGCCACCTTTGCTGCGGGTTTTGTGGTGCGACCTTTCGGAGCCCTTTTTTTTGGACGTCTCGGAGATATGGTTGGTCGGAAATACACATTCATGATGACCTTGATGCTGATGGGAGGGGCTACCTTCCTGATTGGCTGTGTTCCGTCCTTCACGCAGATTGGATTTTGGGCACCGTTGATTGTGTTTACCCTTCGCTTGCTGCAGGGACTGGCTTTGGGTGGCGAGTACGGCGGAGCTGCGACATATGTGGCCGAACACAGCCCTGATGGTAAACGCGGATACTGGACTTCATGGATTCAGACGACGGCTACACTGGGCTTGTTTCTATCGCTGATCGTCATTATGCTCACTAAAATTTCCATGACGGAGGAGGCCTTCAGCGATTGGGGATGGAGGATTCCATTCTGGCTCTCCATTCTGATGGTTGGAATTTCGTATCTGATCCGAAGAAATATGAGCGAGTCGCCGTCATTTGCAACAATCAAAAAGGAAGGCACTATTTCCAGAAACCCTATCAAGGAGAGCTTTGGTCACCGCCTGAACTTCAAGTATGTGTTGCTTGCACTTTTGGGCGCAACGATGGGCCAGGGTGTGATCTGGTACACGGGGCATTATTATGCCATGCATTTTCTGAAGAACGATTGTCGCGTGGAAAGCTTCATGGTCGAAGAAATTATGACGGTTGCCTTTGTGGCAGGTACTCCGTTTTTCGTTGTATTTGGATGGCTATCTGATACATGGGGAAGGAAAAAGATCATGTTGACAGGTATGGCTATTGCGGCATTGTCTTATTTTCCGATCTACAAGACCATGTACAGCGTGGCTACGAATGCTCACCGGACTGAACTGACAGAAAAAACAACAATACAGCAATCGGGCGTTCGCGAAGAGGGAATTGCTGGTGATAGCGTCATAATGACCGTCACCCACCGCGAGTTTACTGACGGTACGAGTTATGATGAAAAAGTGACTACGCGGATCCATGCAGACGGAACAAGCGCACAACCCGTCATCAAGGCATCAAACCATTTGAATAGCAAGGATTTCTGGATGCTGGTAGGGTTGATTTTCATACAGGTACTTTTTGTCACTATGGTATATGGTCCGATTGCGGCGTTTCTGGTGGAGATGTTTCCGGTCCGCATTCGTTATACCTCAATGTCGCTGCCATACCACATTGGGAATGGAGTGTTTGGTGGTCTGATGCCCGCGGTAGCGGCCTACCTAACGATGAATGCGAAGGGTAGCGGCGAGGTACCGTTGCAGGTTGACTGGTATGTCCAGGGGTTATGGTATCCGGTGATAATAGCTTCGGTGTGCTTTGTCATAGGTTTCCTGTATATCGATGGTACGGATCATAGAATGGATGATTAATACAACAGTATGAATGCGATAAAACGATTGGCAGGTTGGATCTGGATGGCTTTGGGTGGCATTGTGGGTTATTTTAGTGTGACTTCGCTGGGTGTTCCGAAGCTTCAGGCTGGATTTGACGGCAACACAAGTGAACTGGTATTTGGTCTGATTGTCACATTGATTCTGACCCCATTGATTGTGGGGGCAATGCTTGTATTTGGATATTATGCTGTTTCAGGTGAATATGATCAGACGTAAGTCCAGAGTTTTTGTATATGTTGAATAAAGTATAAAATTTTAAAAGAGAAATATAAATGAAGCTTCAAATTCGGACACTGGAGGAATATCATACAGCGTATCAGAAAAGTGTGGATGATCCGGAAGGATTTTGGGCGGAGATAGCCGGCGATTTTACATGGAGGGCTCCATGGAACAAGGTTTTACACCATGATTTTACAGGACCCGATGTGCGCTGGTTTGAAGGGGGTAAATTGAATATTACAGAAAATTGTCTGGACAGGCACATTGAAGCACGTGGAGATCAGGTGGCCTTGTTGTGGGAGGCCAATGAACCGGACGAGGCTGCAGTCAGCTTTACCTACAGAGAATTGCTTTCGGAAGTTTGCAAGTGTGCCAATGCCTTGAAAGCCATGGGCGTCAAAAAAGGAGACCGCATATGTTTTTACATGCCTATGGTGCCTCAAGTGGTCGTGGCCATGCTGGCCTGTGCCCGAATTGGAGCCATTCATTCCATTGTGTTTTGTGGCTTCTCGGCGGTTTCCCTGGCTGAGCGCATCAAAGATTCACAATGTAAACTGGTGATTTGTTCAGACTTCAACCGAAGAGGACCCAAAAATATTCCTGTCAAAGATGTGGTGGATGAAGCTATAGCCATGGGTTGTGATTCTATCGAAAAGGTGCTTGTTTACAATCATACCGGCGGCAATGTAGGATGGCAGACCGACAGAGATGTCTGGTGGCATGAAATCGTAGAGGATCAATCAGTGCATTGCGAACCTGAAGTGATGGATTCTGAAGATATGCTCTTTATCCTCTATACCTCAGGTTCAACAGGAAAGCCGAAGGGTGTGGTACACACATGTGGCGGTTATATGGTGTATACTTGTTATACCTTTCTCAATGTGTTTCAGTATCAGCCCGGAGATATTTACTGGTGTACTGCGGATGTGGGCTGGATTACCGGACACTCTTATATTGTGTACGGACCATTATTGTCAGGGGCGACCACGCTGGTGTTTGAGGGTATTCCAACTCACCCTGATGCCGGGAGGTTCTGGCACGTTTGTGAAAAACATCGGGTGACACATTTTTATACGGCGCCGACAGCCATCAGATCCTTGATGGCAGCAGGATGGAATGCCCCTAAAGGGTATGATTTGAGTGCACTGAAAGTGATTGGCTCTGTAGGTGAACCCATCAATGAAGAAGCGTGGCATTGGTATGATGAAAAAGTGGGGCATGGCAAAGCACCCATCGTCGATACCTGGTGGCAGACGGAAACGGGGGGCATTATGATTACCCCTTTACCGGGGATAACAGATACAAAGCCATGTTTTGCTTCCTATCCTTTGCCGGGTGTGCAGCCCTGTTTGCTGGATGCAAATGGAAATGAACTTCACGGAAATGATGTGGAAGGCTTGCTGTGCATCAAATATCCATGGCCGTC
>JAJTEZ010000002.1 GCA_021298335.1 Saprospiraceae bacterium
GTTGTAAACATCGTTATTGATGTCTGCCATGTCAGCACCCATCGATGCTGCACTGATGGATGGCATCTGGTTAACAAGTTCTTCAGAAAAAGTGCCATCTTTTTGATTGATGTACAGATAATCCCTCTCAAAAAAGTCATTCGATATATACATGTCTTCCCATCCGTCACCATTCACATCACCCACAGTAATGCCTAACCCAAATCCAATAACACTACCATAAATGCCTGCTTTCTCACTTACATCCACAAACTTCCCTCCCTGATTTTGCATGAGCTTATCCCCTCCCAACTCATCCCGGACAGGACGTTCATTCTTCCGTAAATTAAAACTCCCAATCGCCTGAAAGGAATTATTCAGTATATAACAATCCAGATCTCCGTCTTTGTCATAATCGAAAAAGGATGCATGCGTTGAATACCCCTTGTCATTCAAATTGTATTCCATTGCAGACTCAGTAAACGTGAGATCACCATTATTGATAAACAACTCATTCTCCTTGTTATCGCCTTTGATGTCTCCGGAATTGCAAACGTATATGTCAAGTAAACCATCTGAATTCACATCGGCCATTGTAACACCTGTTGACCATGCCTTCGTGCCACCAGCGCCTGACTTTTTGGTTATATTTTCAAATTTCCAGTCACCCCTGTTTAAAAACAACTGGTTTTCCCCCTGATTGGAAACCAAGTAGACATCGGCAAGACCATCGTTGTTTATATCACCAATTGCCACCCCTCCTCCATTATAGTAATTGCGGTATTTATATACATTAAACTCAGGAGAATCGGTCAGCATATTGGAGAACTGAATCCCAGTCTTTTCCTCTTCCATGAGCTCAAATAGCATCTCTGACTGTTCAGATTTGTTACAGGACAACAGGATATACAAACTCAAAAACAAGAAATGGAATGTCCTCATTTGATTCTATATGTTTTGTTACTATTTCTGTAATTTGATTTAATTAAACTCACAAACCGTTTTGAAAAATCTATAGCTTTACCAGCATAATAATGCCCCGAAAAGGCAAAAAACACTAATGTTTTGAATATTTTATGATTTCATTTCTCGTTTCTTTTGCTGATCAAGCCTGAAATGAATGTCCTCAATTTTTACAGCTACATCCTTTTTGTTTTTTGGATAGATCAAAATGTGTCTGTTACCGTCGATCTTTACAAAAGCTTTATATTCAGGAAGGCCCAGATCAATCTCCACAAACGGATTCTTTCCGTAATGCTTCATATAATATCCCTTTAACTCATCAGCTAGAAATGTCGAATATTTGTCATGATTCCATGGCGCCCACGTAGTATAGCTATATGTCATTTCCATTCCCTGCATCACGTCCTTTTCATCAAAAATTCCATAAAACAATAATTCCTTCCGCAGCGACTGGTTGGCAAGACTATCATATGGTTCAATATATTTTGCAGTTCGATTACCAGTGCCCTGGCTAATCAACTTTTGTTTATTGAGCTGCCAGCATGTATTGAAGAAATCTTTTCTTGTCTGGCCGATATACATGCCCAGGATTAAACTATCGTTTCTTACCCCGGATTCAATTTCCTGATCAACATAGTGTTCATATTCAGATTTGCATGAAATAAACATGGAAAGAAAAAAGAAAAAAATACCAATTCTAATGTGACTCATTTTATTTGAATTTACAGACTTGCAAATATCTATGATTAATCCCAAAAACGATATGATCGTCTTTGAATCTTGCGATCTTCCTTATTTCCCCCTTTACATACAATGGTATAGGCTGTGTAAACTCCAATGAATCCTTTATCCTCTTGCATTGCCACTGCCATCCCTGAGAACCATCGAGCCTTCCAAACTGCGGTTTCACCCTGAAATCATTGCCTCCTGCAAAGAAATTGTATCCACTCTTCCCTTTGATGGATAAAATAGAATGTATAGAGGAATACTGCAGCTCATCTGGCAATTGTTGCCTCAACCAAACCGCTCCATCCTGCAAAAAAAGACAGGACGCTGTTTCCTCAAGTTGAAATAGCTGGGCCCTATCTAATGCCTCACGACCAAACAATTCCACCATATCCGCGCTGGCAAAACGCTTGTACTGAATGAACTTCTTCCTCAAAATAGGCATTTGTGAAAACATCTCATCCGCGTCGTGTACCGGAAAATCACGGTTGTCCATAGACTGGCATACGATCTGCTCCATGGATCCATTTCCATCAAAATCACTCAGGTACATCTTCCAGGCTTGTTGATAGGGGCCATTTTGGCCCGAATTTCCTGCCATAATATCCAGATCACCATCCTGGTCTATATCCAGGACCTCCAGTGTATGCCACATTCCTTTTGTATGAGGAATTTCAAGCCGTCCAGCAGTTTTAAAAAGCTTTCCGTCATTCAAAATCACATGAATACCCATCCAAAGCCCACATAAAACGATATCAGGCCTGTTATCCCGATTGATATCAGCAATCTGAATATCTGAGATCATTCCGATGTCCTGGCATATCTTTGGCTGAATGACAGAAAAAGAATTTTCACCCTGATTGTAAAGTATATATATGCTGCCCGTCTGACCAAACATGTCAGTTTTCATTTTTTCAGAAATGACAATATCTGAAAGTCCATCGCCGTTTAGATCTGCTGTAGTTACTGAAGATGTCCATATGGGAATCGGAAAAGTAAAAGCAGAAAGCTTAGGAGAAAAGTTTCCATTACCATCATTCATGTATAAAACGTCATGTAGCTCTGGCGCGTATAGAGAAAAACTTTTGCCCCCATGAGCTACGTATAAGTCAAGGTCTCCATCGTTATCAGAATCAAAGAAATGCGCATCTGTCACTTCTGAGCGAGCTTGCTCTGCAAATTGCTCAGTGACCGTAGAGAAGACTCCAAGGTGATTTGATATAAACAATGTACTTCCCTGGTTTCTTCCTCCACCACAAAACACATCATCAGTCCCATCACCATTCACATCCCCTACCGCCAGTCCAGGTCCATCAAATCCATCCATATGTATCAACAAACGCTCGCGCGTAAACAAGTTCAGGTCTATGTCCCGGTGTTCAAAAGAAAAGGGTTGGCTGCAACCCACATTTGTGTCCTGTCGCATCTTTCCGGACTTTATCTCACTGCCATCTTCCGGTCCAAATGTGTACGTCGTATTGGAAAGAAGGTTTGTGTGTACTGTCTTTTTACTATCTGGCCAAAGTATTGTTAGAGAGTCAATTGACTTGGCAGAACCTACACCCAGGTGTACAATACTTTCCATGCAAGACTGAAATCCTTTGGAAGGAAAATGCTCCATAGTATACCAGGTTTTGTCGCATTTGGCAGATACCTTAGCTCCAACCGCAAAAGTATTTTTCCCACTACCGCGTAATTTGATTCGAATGCTTCGGTGACTTGTCGTATCCGTATTGTTCCTGTACACAAAACAAGGCATATTGACATTATTGACCAGTAGGTCAAGGTCGCCGTCATTATCGAGATCACCGTAAGCACTGCCGTTGCTAAAAGATGGAGTGCCCAGACCCCAGGCATCAGATACGTCGGTAAAATGAAAGTTTCCTTCATTTTGGAACATACAATTTTTTACGGCATGAGAAGGCATGCTATCGATCAGCATTGTCAAAACCTTACTTCCCTCCCTGATTTGAGAGCGAATCATATTTGCATTGGCTGAAAAATTCAGATAGTCCTTGTCGAGCAAATCCTTAAACAAACCATTGCTTACAAACAAATCTTTCTGGCCGTCATTGTTAAAATCCTGTACTAAAGAAGCCCAGCTCCACTCCGTAGCAGAAACGCCGGCAAATCGTCCTATTTCCAGGAACTGACCCCGACCGATATTCCGCTGCAAAACATTTCGTGAAAACTGGTGGTGGTAACCCTTCTGCACCGATGACTGGTACTTATCCCATGTCTCATACTGGGTTTTTGTTTTTTTCCTTTCGAGAGTCAAAGGCAACATTTCAGTGACAAATAGGTCAGGAAGCTGATCATTGTTGATATCACAGGCATCAGCTCCCATTGATCCCATTGACATACTGCTGAACGCCTCTTCGCCTTTTTCCACAAAAGTGCCATCTCCCTGATTATAATATAAATAATCACGCTCAAAAAAATCATTAGAGATAAACAAGTCAGTCCATCCATCGAGGTTAAAATCACTCAGAGTGATTCCCAGTCCATATCCTATCTTACTTGAATAAATACCCGCCTCAGTGGTGACGTTCACAAAATGATCTCCCTCATTGCGAAATAACTTATTGCCATCAGGGTCAGGCTCGTTGCGCTGACCCTCTTTCAGGTCATAACCGCCCACAGAACGCAATGAATTATTTAACACATAACAATCTAAATCTCCGTCCCGGTCATAGTCGAAAAAAGCAGAATGTATGGATAAACCCAGCACATCCAGGCCGTATTCTTTTGCCTTATCAGCGAATGTCAAATTACCTTGATTAATAAACAATGAGTTATGCCTACCAGCGCCGTCAGGTTTACCTGCCTTACATACATACAAATCGAGCAATCCATCACCATTTACATCTGCAAAGGTCGCCCCTGTCGACCAGGTCTCTCCACAGGATACGCCAGCTTTTTCTGTGATATCTTCAAATTTCCAATTGCCTTTATTGAGAAACAGTTTGTTTCCAGCCATATTTCCGGAAAAAAAAACATCAACCCAACCATCATTATTAATGTCACCCAACGCCACTCCGCCACCATTATAAAAATTTCGGTAGGTATACGTGTTAAACTCTTCAGTATATGGCACATTATTTTCGAACGTAATTCCTGTTTCTTTCGGTTGAGTGAGGGTAAATAAAGTTTTGTCCTTTTGATGACAGGACATCATGGTGATTCCTATCAGAAACATACAGGCCAAAAGGAATGTGTTTTGCATGTGCTCGTTTTTACTATGGCTTCCCTTCAAAGTGTCTATCAGGCTTAAGGAAATTGGTGAACTTGCTTTGGGTTTTAAGGATTGTTGTAAAGAAGCTTAATATGTCCACTTTGTCCTTTTATATGAATTTAGCATATCAAATTGTGTAACAGAAAACAGAAGGCATCAGTTGCATAAAAGTATCAAACTCAGGATTCCAAATAATCTTAGTTTCCGTAAAAAAGAAAGGCTACCCTAAACAGAGTAGCCTTTCAAACATTTTATCTGGTCCAGGATTAGTAACCTGGGTTTTGTACTAATGTACCTCCGCTCGCATTGATCTGCTCCTGAGGGATAGGGAAGATATTTACATATGCAGGAGAAACTGGTTTTTCCCACCAAGCTGCATTATATTTTCCAAATCGGATCAGGTCAGTACGACGTACACCTTCCTGGAACATTTCACGACCTCTCTCTGCGAGAAACTGATCAGCAGTTACAGCAGTGAACGCTGCAACACCTGCCCTGGCTCTAACCACATTGACATCCGGAAGTGATGCATTCCAGTTACCAGCAGCTCTGGCAAGTGCCTCTCCTCTAATCAGGTACAATTCACCCAAACGTACGATTGGGTAGTCATTGTCCATATCAGGGCGTCCAAACTGCTTGAAGCTGAATTTTCCTGGTCTCGCACCTGCCTGACGCAGTGAGTTTGGTGCAATCTCATTGATTTTTGGAGTATAATCCAACACTAAGTTACCATCATCTGATGCATAATCCAAAACAGCTGATCCTCCAAAGTCAAGCTGAGGACCCGCAATAAAGCTGGCCTTTTTTCTCTCATCCTTGTCTTCGAAAGAGTTATAAAACTCCTCAAGTGTTGCGTATCCATTCCATGGCTGGTCCTGGAAATTCCAGGTAAACTGGCTGGAATAGTGCAAATTCATCTGAGAGAAGTTCATACCACCTGCAGATACTTCGTCATATAAAACTGTGAAAACGTGCTCAGGATTGTTCGCATTGTTTGGAGCAAACACGGCAGCAAAACCTTCCAGTTCGGCAGGATCACTTGAAACAGCAGGACGTCTACCTAGATTGGTCACCTTACATCCTTTGCCACACAATTGATACACACCGCTGTCAATGACATAACCCGCTGCAATAGCTGCTTTATCATATGCTGCAGTTCCAGTATACACCTCGGAGTTCAGGTACAATTTTGCCAAAAGACCCATTGCTGCATATCTGTTGATACGGTATGGGTTATTGGCAGTACCCAGTGCACTATTGGAAAGATCCATTCCTTGTGTAACTGCAGTAATACCTAAAGACGCAAGAAGTTCATTCTCCACAAATTTGTACACATCTGCCCTTTTGGACTGAGGTGCATTTCCACCAGGAGCTGTGATAATCTTAACATTACCATACAAGTCCATGAGTCTCATATAAAAATATGCTCTCAGTGCTCGTGTCTGTGCTTTTTGATTATCATCCAGAGTTGCTTTTGCAAGCAATTCGTTGCACGTATTGATTCCGTTGTAGGTACCATTCCATGTGTTCTTTACAAAATCATGAGTTGGTTTGTACGTGTGTTTGTGCAGGTCAATCAAAATACCTCCATCAAACCAGTCACCACCTTTGGCAGCAATACACATTTCGTCTGAAGTAATTTCCTGTACGGAGTAGTACGCACCATGGTTGGCAGTACCTGAGTTTCTGAGTTCAGAAAAAGCAGCATTGAGAACATCGCTTCCTCCTCCACCACCACCGGTAGAAATACCAGGGATATTGATATCGTCGGTAATATCCCCTTTCAGTTTCTCCTCCAGATCAGTACAAGCACTGAATGCCAGAAGAATGCATGGGTAAACCAGATATTTTCCTATATTCTTCATGTTGATTCTATTTAAAAGTTAAAGTTTAAACCTAACGTTACTGTTCTGGCAGAAAAATAATTATTTCTTCTGTCAATACCTGGGCTAAGTACGTCCGCAGAGCCACTTTCGTTCGCTCCGTTATCTGCACTTCCGTAATCCACGAGGGATGGCTCAGGATCTGAACCTGTATACTTGCTCAGCACGAAAAGATTTTGTCCAGTCAAAGACACATTCAAATTATTGATTGCCTTGAAATCTCCAAGAGATATCTGTCGGGAGATCGACAAGTTGTCGAGCTTGAAGAAATCTGCTTTTTCAACATACAATGAACTGAAACGAGCAGTACTCAAACCATCCACTTTCAAAGATGTGTTCATAAAGTTGTATGAAGACTGAGTAGAAATCTGTGGCTCGTAGAAAGCTCTGAATGAATTCACGAGACTATGACCAAATGCACCTCTGAAGAAAGCATTAATAGACCATCCGCTGACGTTCACTCTGTTTGTCCATCCTAATTCAAAATCAGGAATACCCTTGCCCAGCACCTCGAAATCGACATCTGGCTCGAGGGCCTTATCCTGGCCTGTAACCAACTTACCATCACCGTTGACATCAACAAACACAGGGCTTCCTTTGTCATCTACGCTAGAGTAAACAGGACCCCAAATCTGTCCGATTTCAGCACCTTCCTTAACAAGGATCATATTTGTTCCATTCTGACCAGGAGCACCAAGGCTGGCTCTCATTTCAGCTGGGATTACATATTCATCAAGAGTGGTCTTGTAAGTAGAGAACACAACTCCTGTTGTATAACTAAATTCATCACCCTGAGCAACATCATAATTCAATGCAAGTTCAAGACCTTTTGTGCTCAACTTACCTGCATTTTCATATCTTCTGTCAACACCAAATTCAGCAACATCAACAGTTCTTTCAAGAATGAAATCCTTGATATTTCTGGTGTACACATCCAATGTACCGCTGAATCTTCCAGATGCAAACTCCAACCCAACGTTGATTTCAGCCTTTTCTTCCCACTTCAGATTTGGATTCGCTGCACGAATCAACTGAGTAGTCACACTACCATCAGCACCATTTACGATACCGCGGATAGGCTTTGACAAACCGTTTTGACCAGGAAGAGCACCAGTCACACCGTAACCTGCTCTGATTTTCAGAAGGTCAACATTAGAGAGCTTGGCATATTTGTTCAAATCAACACCTACACCCAAAGAAGGGAAAAGTCCCCACTTATTGTCTTCTCCAAGTTTTGTAGAACCTTCTCTTCTCAGTGATGCATTCACAAAAATCGCATCGTCATAAGTAAAGTTTGCTCTTCCAAAGAAAGCGATGATCTTTTCATCAGGAGACTGGTCAGAATTGGCGCTGATCAGACCTGCCTTCAGCAAATCCTGTGAAGCCTCAATATTGTTGATGAAGTCAATGTCATTATTAGGGAAGTCACCCAAGCTAAGGTAATTGCTCTGGAAGTTGTTTTGCTGGAATGAATAACCTCCTGTGAGTGTCAGTGTAGAATTGCCGAAGTCACTCAGGTGAGTGGCATATGCCTCGTACAACTTGAATGCTGAATCACCACTATACAAGTCCGCTCTACCTTTTCTGATTGGACTCGTCGCATTACCTCTGAAGTGAGAGGTAGTTGGATAATATGCTCGTGTAGAGAAGGAATTGGACTGCTGAGCAACGCGGAAATTCGCTGTCAGATTGTCTGTCACTTTGTAACCAAGGTTTGCACCATAGTTAAATTCTCTTCTTTTTCCTGTGTTCTTGTTTTGGTTAATGATTGAAACAGGGTTAAAGCTGTCAAACAATCCCAAAGACTCGAAGTATCCGCCAAACTGTGCACTGTTGAAAGGAAATGGAGATTGGTCTCCATAGACAGGAGCTGTAGGGTTGTACATGATAGCATAACGAAGTGCTTCGTTAAATCCAAACTCCTGGTCTCTTTCAGTGAAAGATGTGTTGAAATCAATGGTCAACTTATCGTTTAAGGCCTTTGTTGTCAGGTTCAAACGAGTGTTCAGCTGGTCAAAGCCTGAGTTTTTCAGGATTCCATCCACCTGACGAAGGTTGGCCGAAATACGGTAACTTGTAGAACCAGATCCTCCATCTGCAGAGATGCTGTGCACCTGATTCAATCCTGTCTGAGTTACCTCATTGATCCAGTCTGTCTTACTGCCCAGGTTTGTTCCGCCTGCAGCGACAAACTCATCTGCAGTCATAATATTGATACCTCTCATCGCAGAAGAAGCACCAAACTGACCTGAATAGGACAATTTTACACCACCCTTGCTACCACGCTTTGTGGTTACGATAATTACACCTGAAGATCCGCGAGATCCGTAGATTGCAGCAGCTGAACCATCTTTCAGTACATCGATAGACTCAATATCATTTGGGTCTACGTTCTGGAGCGAAGCACCGATGATTCCATCCACTACAACGAGTGGCTCAACATTGGCACCAACAGTAGAGATACCTCTCATTCTGATAACTGAAGCCCTGTTAGGGTCTCCACCTCTGTTGTAAATCTGTAAGCCGGAAACTTTTCCCTGCAACAACTGGGCTGGATCTGAAATCGGACCCTGGTTGAAGTTTTCGCGGGAAACGCTTACCACTGCTGAGGTGATTTCCTTTTCACGCTGCGTACCGTAACCGACAACGACAACTTCGTCCAGCAATTTGCCGGCCTCCAATGCCACGTTTACAGTAGTGGACGAGCCTACAACAATCTCCTGATCGGTGTAGCCTGCATAAGAGAATACAAGAACATCTCCCTGTGATGCTTTCAGGGAATACGTTCCGTCAATGTCTGTAATGGTACCTGAGTCAGATCCCTTTACGAGTACGTTGGCGCCTATCAGCGCTTCGCCGTTTGATGCATCGGTAATCTTTCCTGAAACCATCTTCTGTGCAGAAGCTGTCAGAAAGAAACCGAAAACCAGAAACAACGAAAAAGACCATTTCGTTAAACAACTTTTCATGTGGCTTTGACGATTTTGTTAAAAAATAATTGGTTCGATTCTAAGTGTAATAAATACACTAATTCTTTAAGGGGCAAACATAATTAATTATTCTGATTTTCCTGTGCCCTCACTTTAATAATTTTAACTGCCTGTTTCAATTTTAAAAAAATATTCCCTGTGTGCACCTTATCTACCCTCTGATGTGAAACTCCTTTGTCTATTTCACTGTCAATCCATTGAAATACAACGGTTTTATCAATTTTGAAAACGAAAGACTTCTTCCAACTGCTGCTTAAGACTCTATTTATTTCCGGTTTGTTTTTAAAGAACCTTTTTATTAAATGTTGTAATTCCTTTCTCTAAATGATTTGGAATTTTGGTTTTTTTTAACCTTTAATTTTGAAGAAAACTCAGAAAACCAGCCAGATTATATAAAATTCTGAAATTATGTTGTTTAAAAAAATTATATTTCCATATAAGTGTCATATAAATCGATGGAAAATCAAATAAGCTGAAAACGTTTGTGCAATCGTTTGTTGTGGATAAAATTTATCTTTGTGATAAATATTTGGAAAATGAAGCGCACATCTATCCTCGACCTTGCCCGCTTATTGTCCCTCAACCCATCCACAATCTCACGCGCCTTAAACGGTCACCCGGACATCAGTGATGAAACACGAGAAAGAGTCAGAACTGCAGCAGCCACATTTCAGTACAGACCAAACCTGCAGGCCAGATATTTTCGTAATAAAAACTCGGGGTTGATTGCTCTGATACTGCCGGAAATGAATATGTTTTTTGTGCCCGGACTTATGAATGGAGTTAATGAAGCACTCAAAAATTCGGATAAATCAGTTATAATTTTTATTTCTGACAATGATCCGGAAAGAGAAAAGGAAATCATTGGACATTGCCTGAGCTGGATGGTGGAAGGTGTGTTGATTTCTTTGTCTGACTCAACCAATACCCTGTCACATTTGATGCCATTGAAAGAAGCCGGCATCCCTGTACTACTCCTTGACAAGATCATCGAAAGTCCTGATTTTTCTACTCTCTCCATCGATGACAGCGACGCAGCAAGACTGGCTGTGACCCATCTCACAAACAAAGGTCTGAAAGCAATCCTGGGCATTTTTGGACATGAAAACCTCATCATGACCCGTCAGAGAATGGACGGATTCAAGGATGCATTACACCAATCTAATATTTCTTTCTCCGGATATGATACGCTCACATTAAACACGCAGGACAATTTTGAGCAAAATCTGGAAAACCGTCTAAGGTCAACACCCTATGATGCACTTTTTGTCATGTCAGATGAACTGTTAATGCTTTCTCTGCCTGTCATACAGAAACTGCAGCTCTATCCAGCATCTCTCAAGATCGTTTGTATTTCTGACGGAACACTGCCACACCGCATCTATCCACCAGTCACTCATATCCTGCATTCTGGCTTTGACATTGGAAAATCGGGGGCCATCCTCCTTCTTGAAATGATGAAAGGCCAGACTATTACATTTCACAAAAAATTGTCAGTATCCCTTCAAATCGCAGAACCTAACCCTTAGGCCAAATGTCTAATATTGTTCGAGAAGCCTGGATTGCAGCATCACAAATGACTTTTCCATCGTGATCATATCTCTCATGATGTTGAGAGTCTCTTCAAGATAAATATCCTTTTTCAGATCCTTGATAAATTCTTCATTCCTAGCTTTATTGGACTCATCGAGATTGATTTTTGGCAAGTCAGCTGAAAGGTTGGTTACCCGCATGCCGGCCACATCATTTTTAAACAAATTCTCAAATTTTTTTGCCTTCTCCTCCCTTTTGTTCATATATGCTCGATACTGAGCAGCCTGCAGAGGATATCTGGTTTCATCCTTGTTTTCCTTCAACATACCGGCGCTTTCGCGAATCAAATCAAAATCCTTGCTTTGATTGATTCGGCTCAGGCTGGCAGACGCTATTTTGGCTTTGTTGGTGATCATAACAACATCCTGTCCAAAAGTGACAGGTGTTATTTCAGACCAGGCCATTGGATTTGTATATTCATTTTCCCCTGATTCAATGTACAGAAAGTTGTCCGGCAAAACTATGTCCGGAACCACCCCTTTCAACTGTGTAGAGCCCCCATTGACTCTATAAAATTTTTGTACAGTCATTTTCACATTGCCCAAAGGCTTCATGTCCTGTAATCCATTCACCCCCCTGTCCAGATCGTAAAACCGCTGTACTGTACCCTTTCCAAAAGTGGAATTGCTTCCCACAATCACTGCCCGGTTATAATCCTGCATGGCTGCAGCAATAATTTCTGATGCCGAAGCACTGTATTTATTCACCATAATAATCAGCGGACCATCATATTGAACCTCCGGATCTTTGTCGTTATACAAAAATGGACGCGATTCCCTCCCTTTTACCTGTACGATTGGGCCATCCTTCAAAAACAATCCGCTCATTTCTACCACATCCTGTAACGACCCACCCGAATTGTCGCGCAAATCTAAGATAATACCATTCACTCGCTGTGCCTTGAGTTTCTTTACTTCATCAGCGACATCTACTGCGCAGGAATTGCCTCCCTCAGTTTCAAAAGACGAATAAAATTTGGGGAGGTGAATATAACCCACCTGATTAATCTTTCCATCCAGGTGCAAAATCACAGACTTAGCCTTTGAATCCTCCAGCTGCACCTCATCCCGTACAATTTCGATTTCCGTGATACTATTATCTTTCTTTTTTACAGTCAGGATTACAGTAGTCCCCTTCTTTCCTCTGACAAGCTGCACCACATCATCCACGCGCATGCCGGCAATATCCACCGCTGGCTGGCCTTTTTGTGCTACTTTCAGAATGATGTCGTTGTCTTCCATTTTTTTTGTCTTCCATGCCGGGCCTCCTACGACTATACTGAAAATCTTTGTATGTTCTCCATCAGTCTGCAATCTAGCGCCAATACCTTCCAGTTTGCCCCCCATATTGATATCAAAATCCTGCTTTTCCTTTGGACTAAAGTAGTCCGTATGAGGGTCAAAATAATTCGCAATCGTGCCAAGATACGTTTCCATCCTGTCTGACCTCCTTAATTTGGCCATTCGGTCAAAAAAATCTGTATAGCGTTTCTTAATTTCCTTTACTGCTTCTGCTTTCAGTTCTTCTTCTGTCTTATTCCCTTCTTTATTCTCTTTTTTCTTTTGATCTTCCATCGTTTGCACCCATCTGACCATGACTTCAAACTGAATATTTTCGCGCCACATTTCTTTCATGGCAGCGTCATTCTTGGGATAATCCTTTTTGTCGGGATCTGTTTCCAGATAATCTGCACGACTAAAATCCATCGGCGCATCGATCACCTCCTGAAAAAATGTTCTGGATTTCTGGATGCCATTCTCCAGCATGGGCAGTGACAAATCAAAAAAATCAAATGTATATCCGTTTACCTGATCATCCAGCAAATACTCATATTTTTTCAGAGTGTTCATGTCAGCCTGTGTCAGATAACGCTTACCTCCGTCTATTCTTTCCAGATAGTTTTTAAACAAATACTTGCTGAATTCGTCATCAACGGGCTTGGGAGCCATATGGCCCATACGTATCGTCTCCACCAGTACCTGCAGAATCACTGATTCCTTGTCTGTTGATACTATTTCCACCTGCTTGGGCTTGAACATAAACCACCCCAGCAATAAGGCAACTACCAGTGAACTTCTTACTAACATTTTCTTCCAATTTAAACTATTCATGAAATTTATATCGATGTGTATGGCAACAACTACAGCCTTGATAAAATCGCTTTACAAAGGTATTTGTTTTCACCGGAGCTTTATCATCTGACCTTATCTTTGTCGTTTGTTCCGTCAAACAATCATCCAAATAACCAGAATATCATGCAGTTTATACACTCAAAATCAGGTTTTAACAAAACAATAACGACAAACGAATCCTGTCTCTCTACCAATGGTTCGAACACGACTAAATTCCTCAATCACCCAATGCTGATATTTTGCTCCTTTCCAGGACGTGCATGATCTGATCCGTAAGGTAAGACCCTGCAAGAGGATCTGAAACCATTCCAGTTTTGCCTTCTTGCTGCAGGATGTGCTGGCAATGTAGGCTGATGCGGGAAAGTTCGTCGCCCATTGAAGTATCCATTCCAAAAGCTGCATGCGCCATTCCCAAATGCGCAGAAAGCAACTGATATGTGACGGGAATCAGGGGATGTATTTCGCTCCATTCCTCCTTCACTGGACTAGTTTTTGCGATTACAAACACGGGGTTAGGCAAATCTTGCCTTTGGTTCAACTGATGGATGAATCGGAGCTCTGCCACCTGAGCAAAAAAGTCTGGTTTCAACTCGATAACCAACAGCAATGCTTTCTCGTTTTCAACTTCCCTTAGTTGCATTGCCTGATGTATTTGATGCGACCTGCTTCGAAAATCCTGCAATGCATCCAATCGGATCATTTGATGTGTTTGAATCTCACGATTGCCGGCAATTAATATGTTTGCAGCTGCTTCTGGAGACAATTGTTGTAAAAAGGTCTGTAGGTCTGCACAAAATGGACCATTTGCCAAAGGTACGTCCAGAATCACAGGCACCATTTCAATATAGATGCCCGCCAGAAGATCTTCCAGATTCCAGTTTTCTCCGACATGAAACCACAGGCAGCTGGCACCTCTTTCCAGCATTCGCAAAGCAATTTCATTGGCCCGGCTGGCCGTTTTTTCTACAATGTGAACACCAGGAAGCGTGGCATGTGTATCCACTGATGGGAGAAAAAAAGCTTCATCGGCGGTCAGAAATGGGCTAAATCCTCCAAAGCCTTCCAACTGATAGGCAAGCTTCTGAATATCTGTGTTGCCCTTTGCTTCCTGGGATGCTTGCAGCATCCATTGTTGTCTGTCTGTTTCTTTAAAGTTGCTCCAATCAGGCATTTTCCTGAATTTTTTACAAATGTAGCGCAAAGCTGAGAGCTTTGTATCTGTTGGAAAAAGGATTGTTGTGTAAACCTTGCTCCTTATAAAATGTTGTAATGAAAAATTAAAACACCCATGGAAAGTGTGAAAAGTCCCGTGATGTTGTATACCGAACAAACTCCCAATCCTGAAACATTGAAATTTGTCACCAACAAAATGTTGTACAGAGGTACTGCAGATTTCAGGGAAGAGGCACTTGCGAAGGAATGGTCTCCACTGGCAACAGCATTGTTTGGGTTTCCCTATGTAAAAGGGGTATATATCTGCAATAATTTTGTAACTGTCACAAAGGAGTTCAACTATCTGTGGGAAGATATGATGCTTCCTCTGAAAGATTTTATTAAAACATATGTCTCCGATGAAAAAGAGATTATCCTGACCGGTTTTGAAGAGGCGATGGCGGCTATCGAAGCTGAGGCAAATGCAGCTGTATATAGTGGAGAAGACGGTGAATTAATCAAAAAAATAAAAGACCTGATCGATACGTACGTAAAACCTGCTGTTGAGATGGACGGCGGAAATATAGAATTTAAATCTTTCCACCAGGGCATTGTAACTGTAGTTTTGCAGGGTTCCTGTAGTGGCTGTCCTTCATCAACTGTCACTCTCAAGTCTGGCATTGAAGGAATGTTAAAGCGAATGGTTCCTGAAGTTCAGGAAGTGGTGTCTGAAATGGGGTAATTACCGCCAACATTTGAAACCTAAATCATGAACGTTGAAAAAATCTACAAAAGCGGTCGTCCCGGTGAACTAGCTGCAGTTTCATATTTGGTACATCAAGGGTGGTCAATCAGAGAGGTAAACTGGCGATTCAGAAGGGCAGAAATTGATATCATTGCCGAATTCAGGCAAACCATCATTTTTGTGGAAGTAAAAAGCCGTACCTGTCCGAAAAGCCCTCCTGAGCTGGCAGTGTCTGCTCAGCAGGAGTCACGCCTTGCAGATGCAGCCAGGGAATATCTATGGATAAATCAATGGACGGGTCCTTTCGTTTTGATGTCATTGCGATTTCCATACACCCACAGCAGGAAGCCAAAATCACACATTTTGAAGACGCATTTTTTCCTGGCCACCACTGAGAGAGGTTCACTTACTGATACTGAATATACAATGGTTTAGGATGCAATTGCAGGATTTCCTCGTGACTAAGTAGCCTGTAAGGAGGGTCTTTTTTGTCATTTTGATAAAAAAGCTTGAATCCGGTAAACTGAATTGGCTTTCGCCCAACCACGTTTTTATATGTGTGCTTTTTCTTTGCAGGAAAGCCAAAACCATCCATATTGATAACAATCTGAACATGTTTGTTTTTTTGAATCTTTCGATAATCTTCTATCATGCCTTCAGTAAACCGATGAACGACCAGAATTTTGGGAGGTAGTCTGTGTTTTTTTACCAGTGCCGCGAGCCATTTCGAGGCGTAATTGATATCATCTGCATGCATGGAACCAATTTTTGATCCCGGTACACTTCCGTCTCTCATCGACCATTCCGGATCAAGAGCCAAATGAACATCGGGCATCATCAGATATTCCCGAAGGAGCGAAAGTTCGTCCCTCACGGTGCTATGTCCTACCTGTATGTCTAAAAAGGTGATGCCTTCTGCTTTTCTGGCCAGTCTGATTGCTTTATTCATTTGATGGGCAGGCATTCTGAGTCTGTATTTTTTTCCTTTACCCGGAGATTTTTGAGCTGTTACTGCAATGTAATGGATAGCCGGCATGACTGGTGTGAGGGGATCTGCCTGATTCCACGATTCACTTTCTGAGTCCAAAAGTTTCAATAATTCGTCTTCATCAAGCGAGCCAAGAATGCCCATATGTGATGAGTAGAAATTTCCGTACATCGCAACGATACGGTTAAATGGAAGGATGGCATCGCAAACAGGAACAGGCAAAAATGTAGCAGGAGTATCCGGGATGAGAGTATCAGTAAGCATCAATTGTCTTGCCTTTTGCATGTAGAGAGCAGAGTCTGTATTTTCGGTCAGAATCTCCGTCCCGCCTTGTTTATTGGATGGCAACTCTTTCTCCAATGACCGACCTGAAGATGCGGAACTCATTTTGTCACAGGAAAATATACAGAAGAACAGTAGTGGCAGGATAAGACACCTCTGCAATACCACAGAGATTAACATTTGATTCATTGCGGTTTCATTCAATTTCTTAACAAATTGTATAAAATTACAAAAAATCTACCAATGCTCTGAATAGCCAGGCAAAAAATAATGCTGCTATGAGTTATCTTTTTTAAAATTTTAGGCAGAAACTACTATTATTGCCCAGTCGTTCAGATAGGTTTCACTTTATAACCTGCTGCGCGAAGCAATCTGATTATGCCCTTATTTCCTCCGAGATGACCCGCGCCTACGGCAAAAAAAACTGATTGAAACCTTGACTGATCAAGAATGGGCTGCACCCAACTCTCATTACGTTTTCTAACAAGTTTGTCTTCGACGCCCTTCATTTCCTGACTTTCGCTGCTGATATATGTCGACATGGCATCCACATCCTGCGACAAGTATAATGTTGTCAGTTCATCCTGAGAAGTCGATTCGGCAGATGACTGTTCCCGAATACCGGTCACCAACATTTCTGCCTGTGCTTCGTAGGGAATATCGTCAAACAGAGAAATTTGAAAGTCAATAGTTTCGAGACCTCCGGTGGTTTTCCCCATGCTATTAGCCAGACTCAGAAACTCCATCTCGTAAGACTTCATTTTTCCGTTATTTAAACTGGAGGGGTCCATATCAGTGCTCGAAAAGATAGAAAGAAACATAGGTTTCATTCGTTCTACCATAAAAATGGGAAGGCCAATCTTTTGAAAGTGATTCTTTACAAGCGAATAGTCATCTTCTGAGAGAAGGTCTTTTATTGTCAGGTTGTCTTTCATAAATATTTTGCCCATCATTCCCATGAGAGAAGACATATCCGACATTTCATTCATATCGATTTCAAAAACAACTTTTTTTGATTTTTCCAGTGCAGCCATAGTCCCAGGAGGTAAAAAGAACTTTGATCCATCAATGAGGTGGATCGTACCAAAAATGTAGGAGGGTTGTTTAATGCCTGGACCTGAAATTTCCCATAACAGCGATTTTTCTAATGGAAGTTGTTCTGCCTTTCTCTGCACTGAACACGAGGCCAAGAGAACTAAAAACAACACAGCAGAGAACATAGAAATCAACCGGGAAATACCCGGAATAAAAATACGGCAATGATTCATGAAAAATTAAGTCAGCAATGAAAATGAATAAATGAATTAAATATCTAAAGAATCAAATGGAAGCTGGTGGATTTGTCCTTTGACGATTTGCTTCGTACAAAAGGATTCCTGTGGCCACGGACACATTGAGAGAATCAAATTGTCCGCCGCCGGGGATGCAAATCGTATCATCCACAAGATCCAGAACTTTTGGATGAAGTCCCTTTTCCTCAGATCCCAATATAATCGCAACTGGCTCCATCAGATTGACTAGGTGCGGGGCGACTCCTTTTTGTAGGCTTGTGGCGACAACTCTGATGCCGAGTGACTGTAAGTCACTGACCAGGTGCAGAATACTTGCCGCCCTGCTTACAGGAAGTTTGAGAAGGGCGCCAGCTGATGCCTTCACCGTATCTTCATGTATCCGCCCGGAAATATTTCCCGCAAGAACCAGTCCATGTGCACCAAAGTAGCAGGCTGAGCGGGCAATAGCGCCAATATTTCTGACATCAGTGATTCCTTCGGTTACAAGTATGAGCGGTTGTTTTGATGTCCTGAACGCCCGTTCAACCATTACGTGAAAATCTACATAGGTTAGCGGTGAGATAAAAGCCACAACACCCTGATGGGCTCTGTCTTTAGCGACTTCATTCAGCTTGACCTCTGGCACTCTGGCGAGGGGTACATTCAGTTCAGTACAACTATGTCTCAATTGAACTTCAAATTCACCGCGCACAGAGTTTTGGACCATGACCTTTTCAACTTGGATGTCAGATGCCAACGCCTCTAAAACTGCGTTCCTGCCATAAATAATATCCGGCATAATGTCAAATTAACATGCTACAAAGATGCGAAATTTATCGGGATAAACCATAACCTTTGCTTTAAATGAAGTAGTGCCCTGACAATCTACACAAACATGCGTTTCTTATCTTGTGAAAAATGGTTTGCCGAATTGAAAAGTCAAAAATCTTTACGAAAAGAATACCAGATTAGAAAATCTTATCGGATAAGAAATTGTTTCGTTATTTTTATGGTTTGATTTTTATTTATCAACAATCTAACAGAAACCTTATGCGTAACTTGTTAATTCTTGTTTTTCTTGTTTCCTTTTTACAATTGCATGCGCAAAATCAGCAGTTGGTACAAAAGGCCTTTGACCATATTACCCAAAAATCGGGTGAATGGCAGCTCCAAAAGGATGACTATTCAGATCTGATGCTGAGTTCAATGGCAACATCTGAAAAGGGAATCACGTATATTTACCTGAATCAGGCTTATCAGGGCATACCGGTCAGAAATGCCATGGGTACAATTGTGATTGACGCCAAAGGAAAGGTAGTCTCCGACGCGCACAATCTCATTTCCGGAATTGCACGGAAGCTAAATACATTGACGCCGGCTGTTCTTCCCGAAAAGGCCATTCTTGAGGCAGGGAATTACCTGGGAGCAAGTTTTCGTGGACAGCCCGTAGCCAAGGGCCGAAGTGAAAAAGGTCAGCTTTTATTTTCCTTCCCTGAATTGACAAAATCTGACATTCAGGCGGCACTGAAACTGGAACAGACCGGAAACTCACTGACTTTGGTTTGGAATCTCCAGCTGGATATGAATGGTAGCTCCGATTACTGGGACATCAATATCGATGCAGTCACAGGTGAGTATATATCTAAACACAATTACACCACCTATTGCACACATCACCACGGCGCATTTGACAAACATGAGAAGTGCGAAATTGGAACATTCAGAAGAATCAACAGACAGGCTACCCCTGTAAGCAAGGTGCTACAAAGCCAGCAATCTGCCGCGGCTACCTACAATGTCTATGCAACTCCTGTGGAAAGCCCGAACCATGGAGGAAGATCAATTGTCAATGACAATGCCTATCCTGCGGCTTCTCCTTTCGGTTGGCATGATACAGATGGTGTACAGGGTCCGGAGTATACAATTACCCGGGGAAATAATGTTCATGCCTATCAGGATAAAAATGACGATGACAATCCCGATGGTACAGATACAAACGGGGGTGACAATCTGCAGTTTGACTTTCCTATGGACCTCACACAAGATCCAAGGCAAAGCGCAGATGCAGCTGTTACAAATCTGTTTTATATGGTAAACATAATCCATGACGTTTCATCTCAATTGGGTTTTACGGAAGAGTTTGGAAATTTTCAGCAAAAGAATTATTCTGGAAAAGCAGACGGTGGTGATTACGTACTTGCTCAGGCATTTGACGGAATTTCTTTGCATGAGTCAGGTCAGACTAATCCTTCAAAAATCAACAACGCAAACTTTTCCACTCCTTCCGATGGATTCAATGGCAGGATGCAGATGTTTTTCTGGACGAATGAAGGAGGTTCAGTTTCTATTGATGCCCCTGAAAGCATCAAGGGATTCATTCCTGAATATGGTAGCGCACAATTTGGTCTACCAATACCTGCAGGCGATGAACCTGCAATTTCCGGAGAAGTAGCGGTAATGAAAGACAACAGCCCAACACCCACTGCCGGATGTGGCACCATTGTTAACGCAGCGGATGTGAAAGGAAAAATTGCGCTGGTAGAAAGGGGTCTGTGTGAATTTGGAAAAAAGGTCCTCAACGCACAAAAAGCCGGAGCTATTGCAGCGCTGGTCTGCAATATTGCAGGCGTCAATGGCGGAAATGGGGAAGAGCTTCTGGGAATGGCTGCCGGTACAAGCGGAGGATCGGTGACGATTCCTTCTGTATTTCTGAAAAAATCTGATTGTGATAAAATCAGAACAATTCTGGATGCTGGCGGAAGTGTTACAATGACCTTTAAAGAACGGGAAAGACAAGGAGCAGCCTATCTGGACGGGGCTTTGGACAATGGCATCATTGCCCATGAATTCGGTCATGGCATTTCTACCCGCCTGACTGGTGGTAGAAATAATTCTTCCTGTCTCAATAATGACGAACAAATGGGAGAAGGCTGGAGTGACTTCTTCTCACTGATCATGACACATGAGCCGGGTGATTCAGGAAAAGACATCCGCGGTATAGGGACTTTTGCGGCTGCACAGCAAATTACTGGAGGTGGTATCAGACGATATCCTTACTCTACAGATATGCAGATCAACCCACAAACCTTTGATGACATAAAGGGTACCACAGCGCCTCACCCGCTCGGAGAGGTATGGACAGATGCACTTTGGGATATGTACTGGGCATTTGTGGATTTGTATGGATTTAATCCTGACTGGAAGAACACTTCTTCAGGAAATTACAAAGCGGCATTCCTGGTTATGGAAGGAATGAAATTACAACCCTGCAATCCTGGATTTATTCAGGGCCGTGATGCCATTCTCAAGGCAGACGAAATCCATAACAACAATGCGCATAAATGTCTGATCTGGAATGTTTTTGCACGAAGAGGTCTTGGATATTTTGCTGATGGAGGGCTCTCTTCAGACCGCAATGACGGGAAGGAAAATTTTGAATCACTGCCAACCTGTATAGAAAAACTGAAGATTGCCAAAACAGCTACAGCATCCATCAATGCAGGTGATGAGGTTTCAGTAAAACTCACCTGCATCAATCACATTCCGTCCAGACAAAGCAATGTGGTGATTACAGACGAGTTACCTGCCGGCATGACATATGTTGAAGGGTCAGCCAGTATAAATCCGACTGTATCAGGTGGTACACTGATCTTCCAGGTTGGAGATATGGAGTATGAAAAGGAAATCATCATCACGTATAAAACCAGATCAAGCAAGGACAACAAGTCGGTTAGGCTGGAGTATGAAAACTTTGATAATGATTTCGCCTGGGATATTGAAAAAACTGAAGGAACAGAAGACTGGCTTCCTACATCAGACCTGTTTAGAAGTCCGGAAACATCTTTTAATATCATCAACGTAGCAGCAGAATCGGATGCAGCATTAAAATCTATACCTTTTGTGATTGAAGGGAGTTATCCTGCGATGAGATTCTGGCACAGGTACAATACGCAAAACGGCATCGACGGGGGCTTCGTTGAAGTAAGTGTCAATAATGGTCCGTATTTCCCTGTAAAATCAGAGCAATTCATCAGAAACGGATACAACGGACCATTATCTTACTCAACGCTTGCAATTCCAGCCCTGGATGCTTTTTCGGGAAATTCAGGAGGTAAGTGGACTGGAGATTTTGAAGGTCCGTGGATAGATTCATATATCGACCTAACCTCATATAAAGGTAAGGAAGTTGTATTTAGGTTCAGGTTTGGTAGTGACGCCACAATTGCTGCGGCGGGTGATTTAAAAGGATGGTATATAGACGATTTTGAAATTCTTGATATTTACAAGTATACTGCGCAGGCATGTATCTCCGCAGATGGGGGACAAGGAGAAAAGGCATGTACTGAGGCAATTGCCACCCTGGTAAACAGCGAAGCTGTGTCCAGCATCGACAATGGGGCGGTGATGTTTGGTCAAGCAGACATTCATCCAAACCCGGCCGAGGATTATATGACCCTAACGGCGAGTGTTTCAGGTGTCAAAGATGTGAAGGTAGAATTTCTGAACAATCAGGGACAAGCAATTATGGTGACTACAATTCCTGTAGACCGTGAAACAATTTCCCGAACATTTTCGACTGCTGCCCTTCCTTCTGGTTTCTATCTAGTGCGAATCCAAAGTGGCAAAAATGTTACTACGAAAAAATTGATTATCAGATAGTTCTATACTTTTTGACCCTTTCTATAGATATGACATATCTTAAAGATATGTCATATCTATAGAAAAAAATGCAATTTCCACTAATTTGTCAAGACCCCTCTGAATATTTTTTACTTTTTTTCGAACTAATACGTAGGATCGTACATCATATTTTTGATGTATTGTCGTATGTTTTTGGGCCTTTCCAGACGGGCAAGTCCGACTTCATATAAATGCTCTGCCACAGCAACTGCAATTTCAAAGGAAATTGTGCGCAACGAAGTCATACGAGGATATAATGTCCCTGTCTCAAGATCTGAAGGATGAATCTGGCGGGCCAGCTCAGCGGCTGCTATTAAAAACACACTATCTGGCAGACGGCTGGCTTCAACAGCCAAAGCTCCAAGCCCTACACCAGGGAAGATATACACATTATTTGCCTGACCAGGAACAAATATTTGATCATGATAAGAAACCGGGGCAAATGGACTGCCACTTGCAAAGATCACCCTGCCTTCACTATACTCGTAAGCTTCCTCTGCCGTACATTCTGATTTTGACGTTGGGTTTGACAATGCGAAGATGACTGGTCTGTCATTTTGTGATGACATAAGACTAATGATCTCTCTGGTGAAGGCACCCTTAGCACCTGAAGCTCCAATCAAAATTGTAGGTTTGAGCTCTCTGATTGCCTCAGCAAAGGACATTGACGGCTCTTTTCTGACGTAACGCTCATTATGTGGCATAATGCTTTCGCTTCCGTCTACAAGTAAGCCATTGATATCTACAAAACTCAATCTTGACAGTGCATCCGTCTCAGACAATCCTTCCAGCACCAATTCTTTCAGCATGAGGTCTGCAATTCCTGTAGCCGCGGAGCCAGCACCTAAAAACATAATTCGCTGGTCTTTCAATTGACTTTCCGTGATGCGCAATGAAGTAAAAACACCAGCAAGAGCCACAGCAGCAGTACCTTGAATGTCGTCGTTAAAACATAGAACCTCATTTTGGTAACGTTGTAAAAGTTTGTACGCATTGTGTGTCACAAAGTCTTCAAACTGAATGAGTGCCCTGGGATATTTCGCCTGCACTGCACGTATAAACTCATCCACAATTTCATCATATTCCTGCCCTTTCAGCCGCTTGTGGGGATACCCCAGATACATCATGTCGTGCAGTAAACTTTCATTATCTGTACCCATGTCCAGCATCACCGGCAAACAATATTCAGGACGGATACCTCCTCCAGCAGTATACAAAGACAACTTTCCAATGGGAATTCCCATGCCGTTACAACCAAGATCACCCAAACCCAAAATGCGCGAACCATCTGTCACCACAATGACTCTGACATCTTTTTCCGGCCAGTTGCCCAACAACTCGGGAATATCACCCTTGTCCTCAGGAGTGATATAAAAACCTTTATCAATGCGGTAAATATGAGAAAATTGCTGACAGACCTCTCCTACAGTGGGTGTGTAAATGATTGGGAGAATTTCCGGAAGATAATCAATGACAGTACGATAAAATAATCTCTCATTTCTGTCCTGCAAGGCTGAGAGAAATATATATTTTTCAATATTTGATTCTTTTCTCCGAATATTCTCAATAACCCTGATCTTCTGAATCTCCTGTGAGGATATAGCATAGGGCAACAACCCCCTCAAACCATACATCTTCTTCTCCTCAGCATTGAAGGCTGTAGACTTGCTGATTCGCTTGTCCTTCAGAACATCTATGCCCCTCTTTTCCATTGTGACTTTAAATTTAATACAAAGATTTGCCAAATAGCTGAAGAATTATAACAATGCAGCAACAAAAAATGTTGGTATGCAAATTGTAAAACAAAACAACGCGGTTTGTGGTCAAATCATTTAACGTTACTTTTGCACTATGTTTTCAACTTATGATATAATCGTCGTCGGGGCAGGACATGCCGGATGTGAAGCAGCCGTAGGAGCAGCCAACATGGGCTCAAAAGTGTTACTTGTGACCATGAACATGGGTACAATAGCACAAATGTCCTGCAATCCCGCCATGGGGGGGGTCGCCAAAGGTCAGATTGTGCGCGAGGTGGATGCTCTGGGTGGCTATTCAGGAATCGTCACCGACGTGTCCATGGTGCAGTTCAGAATGCTCAACATGTCCAAAGGTCCCGCCATGTGGAGTCCAAGGGCACAAAATGACAGGATGTTGTTTGCAGCAAAGTGGAGGGAAATGCTGGAAATGCATCCTAACATTGATTTTTGGCAGGAAAGTGTGCCTGGCCTCATTGTGAAAAATGGAGTATGTAAAGGGGTTGTGACAAGTCTGGGGCTGGAAATCAACGCCGGCGCAGTAGTCCTGACTAATGGGACTTTTCTGAATGGAATCATTCACATTGGGGAAAAACAATTTGGAGGTGGCCGGGCAGGTGAAAAAGCGGCCACCGGCATCACTGAACAATTGATACATCTTGGCTTTGAAGCCGGGAGGATGAAAACCGGAACTCCTCCACGCATTGATGGAAGATCGCTCGATTATTCCAAAATGGAGATTCAGCCTGGAGATGAAAAAATTCAACGATTTTCATTCACAGACACACCGTTGCCACAACGTCAGTTACCCTGTCACATTGCTTACACGAGCGAGGAGGTCCACGAAGCTCTAAAAGAAGGCTTCGACAGATCACCCATGTTTAACGGCCGGATTCAGGGATTAGGTCCCCGCTATTGTCCCTCTATCGAAGACAAAATCAACCGCTTCGCCGACAAGGAAAGACACCAGTTGTTTGTCGAGCCAGAAGGCTGGAATACATGCGAAATTTACGTCAATGGCTTCTCTTCCTCATTGCCGGAAGATGTGCAATACAACGCCCTGAAAAAAGTGCCTGGATTTGAACAAATGAAAATGTTCAGGCCAGGTTATGCCATTGAATACGATTACTTCCCGCCTGTTCAACTGCAAATGAATCTCGAAACAAAACTGGTAAAAAATCTCTTTTTTGCTGGTCAGATCAATGGGACAACAGGCTACGAGGAAGCCGCCTGCCAGGGACTGATGGCGGGAATCAACGCACACCTCGCCATCAACGAGCAGGATCCCTTTATCCTGAAAAGATCAGAAGCCTATATCGGAGTGTTGATTGACGACCTTGTCAACAAAGGCACCAACGAACCTTATAGAATGTTTACTTCAAGAGCCGAATTCCGCATCTTACTGCGTCAGGATAATGCGGATGTCAGACTGACTCCACTGGCAGTCAGCTTGGGAATGAAAGGAATGGAGGAAAGAATGGAAGATGTAGAGAAAAAACTTCGTGAAATCGATGAAATAACAAGATTCTTTGAAGATACCAGCGCAGATCCTGCCCTTCTGAACTCCTTTCTTGACTCAATAGATTCTTCTCCGCTGCGACAGAAAGTGAAATTAAAAATGATCCTTACTCGTCCTAACGTAGAAATCTCTGATTTGAAAAAACACATTCCCGATGTACAAGCATTTCTCTCATCCTACAGTGAAGAATCAGCCACAAGCGCTGAAATCTTCATCAAATACGATGGCTATATCCGGAAGGAACAGGAGATGGCTGAGAAAATGGAGCGTCTGGAATCCGTCAGACTTTCTGACCATTTTGATTACGTAAATCTGACTTCACTGTCATTTGAAGACCGGGATCGCAATCCTTCTCGTGCATGTAGGACGATAATGAATCTCCTACCAACAGGATGGAAACAAAATTCAGCTTTTACAGTTTATCCTTTGTATCTGGTTAAATATATCGAAAAATCATTATATTTGCCCTTGATTTACCACATTGGCATCACTTACACAGGCATAACTTCACCTCACATGATACGTTCTTTAATTACAGCCTGCTTGATTTCCTTTATTTTCGCAGGTCAGGTTACTGCGCAGGCTAAGGCGAATCAGGAAGAAAAACTGAAAGCAATTAATAATTATGTACAGTTTACAAATGAAAGCACGCACGGACTACTCATCGTACACAGACTTTTAGAAAACTTTAATAAAAATATCAACAAATACGTTGATTTACCGGATCAACAGATCAATTTTTATTCTAATAAAGACCTCCCGCAGGATATTTTTGAAGATTCAGAAAACTGGTTTTACGATACCTCACCCAACGAATGGAATGTAATATGTAAGGCAGAATCTGGTGTTTTACCCGCTCCATTCCCAGACAAAATGAATGCGCTGGTGACAGAAATGAAACGCATTACAGATGCTGTCAATCAGTTGCGTTTTACTCTTGAAGATCAGATCAAGACACTGGATTTGACAAAAAGAGAAAATCTAAGTCTTGTCTACGATAAACTGGAAGAAGGAGTATCCCTCTATAAAGAATTTTATGTAAAACAACTACTACTGGAAAAAGAAGTGGTGGCTTGTTATAAAGTCCTTGCTTATTCAACAGATGATCTGCAGTTTGTCCCGGTCCTGAACGCTATGAAAAATGTCTATGACTCGCAAAGAGCAGCATTGAATGCCCTCTACTATAAAGAGGACGATACGTTTAGCGAACTGATAACATCGCAACAGAAAGACATGAATGCCCTGAATGAAATAAATCTCGCATCATTCAACAGCACACGCCTGATCAATAGCAGGGTACAGATGTACTGGGGGAATATCAAGAGACAAGGACAGGCCGCAATCACATCCTGTAAGGCGTTTTATGAATCCGAAAATCTCCCAGAGGAATATAAGCTTTATGACAAGTATTACTATTACTACAATATCGCAGTGATTGATAAGTTTAACCGCTATGGAAATGGGATCGTAGTCGAAATGAACAGAGTACTGGACTATCTTGACGTACCAGTCCTGAGGTATTTTGAAATGCCCCACTACTTTAAAGTAATTTATCCCAAACTTCTCGAAAAAGTGGATTATTTAAAAGCTTCAGACCCCATCATTTCAAAAATTCCACAGATTGTGAAAGGAAGAAATGTAGTCGTAGCCACCCGCACAATAAAAGTAGACAGCGCTCTTGTAAAATTCAATATGTACGATCATAAAGTCATCGACAAGGATATCGTTTCGCTGAGTTTTAACGGAGACTGGATCGTGGAAAAATTTGTGATTTCAGAAAAACCGTACTTGTTTACCATACGACTGAACGAAAAGGGAAAAAACTTTCTCCTTCTTCACGCCGATGATATGGGACTCCAGCCACCTGCAACGATTGCATTATCCTACACGTACAGAAAAAAGAAGGAGGTGATTATCCTCAACTCAGATACTGTAAAGAGTGAAGTCATCGAAATCATAGTAGATCCGTAAACCAGTATCCGGATCGCCCAATCAGGATGATTCCAAACAAAACCAATAATGACCCAGCCACTTTACCCAAAAGCACAAGATGTCTGAGGGTCAGTTTGTGTCGGATCCAGCCGGAAAGAATGACTTTCAGAGAGTCAGTTACAATGATTGTGCACATCACAGAAGAGAATAAGAAAACCAGTTCTGAAGATGCCAATTGTCTGACTCCTGCATAATGACTTGCGACTCCCGTCCAAAAAATAAATGTAAAAGGATTGATAAAATTGACAGCAAACCCTTTTATAAAATACCCCAGACTATGCTTTGAAGAAAATTCTGCTGTTTCCAGATCATGTGTATGCTCCTGAAAGAAAGTAATCAGACCCGTACCCGCCAGAATGAGTCCACCAGTCAGCCCAAACCACCCTTTATATGTCTCATTTTGAATGAATTCATTGACTTCTACTACAAAATACCAACTAGAAAGGACAACAATCACATCACTCACCCAGATCCCTGCCCCAACCCACATTCCTGCGCGGATTCCTTTTTGAACTCCCGTTTGTGTCAACGCCACAAAAATGGGACCCAATAAAACAGCCAGTGAAAGCCCCAATAAAATACCCTCCAGTACAAGAAACACGAGATTCAATACTTATTCATTCAGACCTGCAGACTGTTTTTCTCTTCTGACCAATGCGTTCTCTCTGGATGCGTAATATTCTTTCCTGGATTTTGCCATCTCAACTGCAGTAAAAATCGCATTTCGCATAGACTTTTCATCGGCAACATTCAGACCCGCTATATCATAGGCCGTGCCGTGGTCAGGAGAGGTGCGAATAAAACTCAATCCGGCAGTTACATTCGTACCAAAACCAAAAGAGAGTGCCTTAAAGGGGATCAGACCCTGATCGTGATACATGGCCAATACCCCTTCACACTTTTGCCATTGCTTACTGCCAAAAAAACCATCCGCAGCAAAGGGACCTGCAACCAGAATTCCCTGCTTTTTCAATTCAATAATGGCAGGTCTGATGATTTTTTCCTCCTCGTCACCCAGCAATCCGTCATCTGACGCGTGTGGATTTAACCCTAAAACACTAATCACTGGCTTTTCATAGCCAAAATCCTCCACCAGGGCTTTGTACATCAACCTGACTTTATCCATGATAAGCTCCTTGGTAATAGTACCTGAAATCTCAGAAACCGGCAAATGGTTTGTCACAAGACCTACTTTCAGACTTTCGCTTATCATCATCATCAGACTGTGCTTTTTCTGATCAGCATGCGTAAAAAACTCAGTATGTCCAGGAAAAGGAAACTGAGCAAGGTTCATAGCATGCTTGTTGATAGGGGCAGTCACTAATGCATCCAGATGTCCGTCTTTCAGGTCTGCCATCGCCTTCTCCAAAGCCATCTGTGCATATTTACCCCCTTCGACCGTGGATTTGCCAAGACTAATACTAACATTGTCCTCCCAGCAATTGACCAAATTGTTTTTGCCCTGAATTGCCTGCTTTGCGTTCGATACGGAATGAAAACCCACCTGACTGTCTTTGACAATATTCTTATGGTATGACAATACCTTGTAGGAGCCATAAATCACTGGTGTGCACAATTCCAACAAGCGAGGGTCAGCAAGTGACTTAATGATCACTTCCGGTCCTATTCCATTAATATCTCCAACTGTGATTCCTACCTTCATAAATATATTTTTAGTTTGTCACCTCGTGTGACTGATTTTTCCAATGCAAAGGTAGGAAATTTCATGGACAACTCACTTGGCCCGAAATCACATTCGCACGCACAAGCCTTACATACTGTTTTAAGATCTGACATTGCTGCAGCTTTGAAAAAATAAATCATGCAGAAATTTAATGCAATAAAAGACTACATTAGGGTAGGATAAAAATTTATATGGTTCCTTTTTTCTGAGTAAAAGTATTTTGTTGTAATATTATCAAAAAATTAAATTGGCAAAAAAGGCCAAATTCATTAATTTTATCACTCTATAAATCTGATGCAGATGAACATAAAAACACTTATTGGCTCCCTGGTCGGAGGTTTACTGGTCTTTGTTTGGCAATTCATGTCGTGGGCCCTGATCAATATTCACGAAAGTGAACAAAAGTATACCGAAAAACAGGACAGCATCATACAATTCCTCTCGCAACAGGGACTGGAAGATGCCACATACATGGTGCCTCGACCTGCTCCGGGAGCAAGTCAACAGGAACAGGAGGCATTCATGACCTCGACAACAGGTAAACCGTGGGCGATGATCTCTTATCGCAGCACACAAAGTCATGATATGGCAATGCCAATGATCCGGGGTTTGATTGTTGACATTGTGGCTGTCTTTTTGCTCTGTTGGCTTCTGGGTAAAATTCCCTCCATCACCATGAGTCAGTCCATCATGGTCTCTTTATGTGTTGCAATGATTGGCTATCTGACCACCGAATATACGCAATCTATCTGGTTCAGGTTCGGCACAATAGCTCATCTCATTGATGCGGTAGGTTGCTGGACAATCTGCGGTGCCTGGCTGGGCTGGTGGATTAACAGAAAATAAAGCATGGTTCTTTATGCAAAGCCGGAATGAAATACTTCCGGCTTTTTTGTTTTTTTCTGTTGAATTATAAATTCATGACTATTTTTGAAATATAATTCTCAGAAGAAGAAGATGGACGAATCCACCAAGAACCTAAAAAATAGAACATGAGTATCGACAGCAGAAGTATTCCGGTCCTGGCCATTTGCACATTAACCATCCTTTGTTTTTCCTGCAAAAAGGAAAAAACACGATTCGAAAAGCTGGAGAGTTCATACACCGGAATTCACTTTGCCAACAGTATATTGGAGAAGGATTCCTTCAACATTATGCACAACGAATATATGTACAATGGCGGAGGCGTCGGTGTGGGAGATTTGAATCTTGATGGCTTACCGGATCTAATTTTTACAGGCAATAAAGTCGCTTCCAGAATTTATCTGAATCGTGGGGACATGCACTTCGAAGACATCACTGAAACAGCTATCGGACTGGACAGTAGCCAATGGATCAGCGGTGTCGCAATGGCTGATGTCAATGCGGACGGACTGGTGGATTTGTATTTTACTTCCACTACCTCGCGCAATCCTGAATTGAGAAAAAACCAGCTGTGGATCCACCAGGGCATGGATACTCAGGGAAAACCCAAATTTGAAAACAAGGCTGCAGAATATGGACTGGATGATACGGGCTATGGAGTCCATGCAGCGTTTCTGGATTATGATCTAGATGGTGTTCGGCCTCGGACTTGCCATCGGAGATGTCAATAAAGACGGCTATCCTGATATTTATGTGTCAAACGATTATGTAGCCAATGACATTCTGTATATAAACCAGAAAAACGGTACGTTCAAAAATATGACGAAGGATCTGGTCTCCTATCAATCCCGTTTTTCCATGGGCAACGATATGGCAGATATCAATAATGATGCCTTCCAGGACATCATGACTACTGATATGATGCCGGAGTCTTACGGACGAAAAAAGCAGACAATCAATGGAAACAGCTACAATAACTACGTATACAACGAAAAATACGGCTATGAGCCACAATATGTCAGAAATATGCTGCACGTGCATAATGGCCTGACAAATGGAGAAATGATTCCATACAGCGAAATCGGGCAAATGGCAGGCATATTTCAGACGGAATGGAGCTGGTCTCCACTATTTGCTGACTATGACAATGATGGTGATAAAGACTTGCTGGTCACCAATGGCTTTCCCAAAGACCTGACAGATAAGGATTTTACAAATTACAAAGCCCAGGTATATGGCTATCTGGTCGGTGATTATGATATTATCCCCAAAATACCCATCGTAAAAGTGTCCAATTATGCTTTTGAAAATACAGGAAATCTGAGGTTCAGAGACGTTACAAAAGGCTGGGGAATGTCCATCCCTTCCTTTTCCAACGGAGCCGCATTTTCAGACCTGGACAATGATGGTGACCTCGATTATATTACCAGCAACATCAATGATCCCGCTTTTGTATACCGGAATCATACCATGGAACTCAATCCGGAAAAACATCACTTCCTCAAAATAAAACTGCTGGGAACTCAGCCAAATACACAAGGGCTTGGGGCAAAGGTTTCTGTCTGGACAAAAAACGGACAACAATATTTTGAGCAGTTTTTAAGCCGGGGCTACATTTCATCGATTGACCCGGTGATTCATACAGGTCTGGATACGATCAGTACAATCGATTCAGTCGTGGTCATCTGGCCGGGACACAAAGCCAGATCTGTGATTTATCGAGTCAATGCCGATCAAATGATTGAGATAAAACAATCAGAGGCGAAATCACTGCCAGACAGCTGGCTATGGCCGCAGGATGCTCAACCTCTGTTTAGAGCACAGAATGACATCATCAATTACACGCATCTTCAAAGTGATTACATTGATTTCTTTCAGATGCAGAATATCCTGCCCCACAAATTTTCACAGGCAGGACCATGTATGGCAAAAGGTGATATCAATGGAGACAGTACAGAAGACCTTATTGTGGGCGGAAACCTGGAAAGTGCAACAGCAGTATATTTGCAACGCAATGGACAATTGATCCGCGCAGATATACCTGGACTGACAGATATGCCCGCATGCCTGCAGACAGATATGATCCTGGTTGACATAGACAATGACCAAGATCTGGACCTTTTGTCAGTTTCAGGTGGCTATGCCAACGAAAAAGAAAGTGATTACAGACACATTCTTTACCGCAACCAGAAAGGAAAATTTGTGGCAGAAGATTTACCATGTGATCCATTTATTGCATCAGTGGTCAGACAGGCAGACATAGATAATGACGGTGATAAGGATATTTTTATAGGAAGCAGGGTCAAACGATCTGCATATTCGATCTGGGAATGACCACCGACGCTCAGTGGGCAGATCTCAATCAGGATGGTTGGATGGACCTCATGGTCTCCCGTGAATGGAATACACCCATGCTCCTGCTCAACCAAAAAGGAACTGCATTTTTGCCGGATGCATCTTTGCAAAAGCGTGAATACTCAGGACTTTGGTACAGCGTTTTGACGGGAGATTTTGACAAGGACGGCGATTCAGATATCGTACTGGGAAATCTGGGACAAAATCACAGATTTACAATATCGCCACAATACCCACTGCGCACTTATGCACTGGATATTGACAATAATGGCCAACTGGACCCGATAACGGCAGGTTACTGGCCCGACAGTACAGGCGCTATGAAAGAATACCCTGTAAACTATCTGGATGAACTGGCCGCTCAATCACCTTTTTTCAGAAAGAAATTTACCAGTTATACCCAGTTTAGTAAGTGCACAATGGAAGAAATACTCCAGGGACTGAATGTCGAAAAATCTTCCATGCCAGCAATAAAATGATCAGCTCGGATGTAAATAATGATGGACTTCAGGATATCATTATGGCAGGAAATGACCATAGCTACGATGTGTCAACAGGAAATTTTGACGCCTGTAGAGGACTTGTTCTCCTGAATCAGGGAAACCAAAAATTTGACGTCATCAGGTCTGGTCAAAGTGGATTAAACCTAACCGGACAAGCTGAGTCAATGATGGAATTCAAACTCAACCAGGTTTCCTATCTCTTTGTAGCCATAAACCGAAAATCTATAAAAACTTTTCAGATTCACCCACTCGAAACAAAACACCAATGACATACACAAATCCAACTGAAAATCGCCGCTCGAACAAAGGGATCAGACCAGTACAATGGACACAGCACTTCTTTGTTGTCAGCTCGGCCATACTCCTAAGCATTGTTTGCCTTTCGTGCAAAACGCAAAAAGACAGTTCTTCACCGCTTTCACAGGTCAGCGTACAATGGGAACTTCTCCAAAACACAGAGGAACCCACTTATGGATCTGAAACACGGTTTATCTTTAGTAACACAGGCAAGGATACAGTCAGGGGAGGCAATTGGTTTATGGAATACAATATGGATACGTACCTGCCTTCACAAATGGCAGACTCAACTATGGGTATCGTATCACACATCAACGGTTATGTATTCCACTTTACCCCGGGCACTGCCTTTCAAATTCCTCCAGGTCAATCGGTTGCAGTGAACTATTCAAACAGCAGCCCCATTATCAAAGCTTCTGCCGGCCCTATCGGAGCATTTTTTGTAGAATCAGACGAATCCGGAAATGAAAGGATCATCACATTGCAAAAGCCTGTTGAAATTCTGGGATACGACGACCTTAGCAGGGTATTTCCATCCGAAGAAATCAGGGCAACAGTACCCACTGCTGCAAGCGAATACCAGAAAAACAGCAGTCTGACAAAATTACTTCCGGAACAAACAGGGCTGATCATTCCTACTCCTCAAACCTGGATCAGATCACAGGGCAATTTCACCATCAATAAAACTACCCTTCTGCAGGTAGAAAAGGGACTCGAATCAGAAGCTTCTTATCTGGCGCAGGCCCTGAAAGAACGTTTTGGGATTTCCATTGAAGTCCAGACTTCTCAAAAAGCATCAGAAAAATCCATTTACCTGGGTTTTCAACCCACAAAAGCGGGTAAAGGGGACGAAGATTATGAGATACTATGTTCTGAAATGGGAATCCAGGTGCGGGGCAACCAGCCGGCAGGAGTATTCTATGGCATACAAAGTATGCTGGCAACCATACCTGCGTCTGCCTACGGTACTTCGCAAAATGTGAATGTTCCGGCCATGACTGTCTTTGATACTCCACGGTTTGCCTATCGTGGTTTTCTGCTCGATGTAGCAAGAAACTTTACCCCTAAAAAAGAACTGCTCAAACTGATAGATCTCCTTGCGATGTACAAGGTCAACAAACTGAATCTGCGCATCACCGAAGATGAGGGATGGCGTATTGAGATCAAGGGTTTGCCTGAACTGACCCAAATCGGCAGCAGGCGCGGTTACACGAAAGATTCAAGAAAACATTTACTCACAGCTTTTGGCAGCGGCCCCGATCCCGACTCACCGGGAAACAAGAGTACAGGATATTATACACGGGAAGAGTTTAAGGAAATTCTAAAATATGCAGCCCAGCGCCATGTGGAAGTCATTCCTGAAGTGTGTTTTCCGAGTCATGCAAGGGCGGCCATCATGGCGATGGAAGCGCGATATGATACATATATGAAAAAAGGAGAAAAGGAGAAAGCCGAAGAGTTCAGGCTCATCGATCCCCAGGATACTTCTAGGTATTACTCTGCACAGAAGTTCCGTGATAACATAGCCTGTGCTGCACGCCCTTCCGTTTATCACTTTTATGAGACGGTCATTAAAGATTTTATAGATATGTATCAGGAGGCAGGGCTGAAATTGAAGACGTTCAATACCGGCGGTGACGAGGTACCAAAAGGAGCGTGGTCAGGTTCGCCCATGTGCCTTGACCTGATGAAAACGATGCCCGAAATCAGGGATCCTCTTCAATTTCAGGGTTATTTCCTGGGAAAAGCTCTCGAAATTCTGAAAAAGTATGGTTTGCGCACCACAGGTTGGGAAGAAGTCGTCCTGAATAAGGATAGTCAGGGCAATGTACAGGTAAACCCTAAGTTTATAGGTCAAAATGTGTATCCGCTGGTGTGGGATAATACAGGCAACAACATAGATCTCGGAAACCGCATTGCAAATGCAGGATATCCTGTCATCCTTTGCAACGTGACAAACCTGTATTTTGACCTTTCCTACACCACAGATCCAACCGAAAAAGGCCTGCACTGGGGTGGATTTCAGGATGCGATTGATCCTTATGTTCTCACGCCCCTCAACGTTTACAACTCCACCAATTTTGACTGGTTTGGCCGGCTGGGAACTACAGAAGTACCCTATCCAGGCAAGGAAAGACTCAAAGCCGAAAACAGAAAAAACATCTACGGCTTGCAGGCCCAGCTGTGGAGCGAAACACTTGTTGACGGACCTGAACAGCTCGAATATTACGTCCTGCCCAAACTCTTTGCCTTTGCAGAAAAGTCGTGGGCTCAGGCACCTGCCTGGGAGGAAGAAACCGATGTACAAAAGAGAGTGGCTCAGATCCGGACCTCATGGAACGAATTTACCAACCGCATCGGTCAACACGAGATGCCCAGACTGGATCTCATCAACGGAGGCTATGCCTACCGCATTCCTTCGCCTGGAGGCACTTTGACGGAAGGCAGACTGTACACCAACGTTTCATTTCCCGGACTGGAAGTGAGGTATACCACTGACGGAAGCGAACCCAGCGCAACTTCTGCCTTGTGGTCTGAACCTGTTGCTGTCGAGGGTTCCATCCGTATACGCGCTTTTAACAAGAAGGGAAGAGGAGGGAAATCTTTTGTCATTCAATAAGCCACCAAGCAATCTATCATATGGAAAACCAGCGTTTTATCTCTCTCGATGCCTTCAGAGGCTTTAC
The DNA here is from genome assembly GCA_021298335.1 of Saprospiraceae bacterium. Taxonomy (GTDB): domain Bacteria; phylum Bacteroidota; class Bacteroidia; order Chitinophagales; family Saprospiraceae; genus OLB9. The sequence continues at coordinate 36,275 of JAJTEZ010000002.1, forward strand.
CATTGCCGCCATGCTACTCGTCAATTACCCGGGCAGCTGGGACCATGTATATGCACCCTTGCTCCATGTCCCCTGGAACGGCATCACCCCGACAGACCTGATTTACCCATTTTTTCTGTTTATCGTAGGAGTCTCCATGACATTATCCTTCAGAAACAGACAAAACACTGAAGCACAATCAAACGCTCTGCTTGTAAAAGTAGTTGTGAGATCGCTGAAAATCTTTGGTGTAGGCATATTTCTCAACCTATTTCCTGCATTTGACTTCGAAAATCTGCGCATCGCGGGAGTCTTGCAACGCATTGGTGTTGTATACCTGTTTTGCGGCGTAATCTATCTCTATACCAACTGGAAGCAACAGGCCTATCTCTCCGCAGCACTGCTGGTTGGATACTGGTTGCTCATGACGATAGTGCCGGTGCCGGGCCTGGGTCAATCCATGCTGGAACCTGGACAAAACCTTGCAGCCTGGGTCGACTCTCAGTTTTTACCAGGAAAAATGTGGCAAGGGACCTGGGATCCCGAAGGCCTGCTGAGTACGATTCCTGCTTTTGTGACCACTCTTTCCGGTATTCTTGCAGGGCGATACCTGATCTCCCGCCACAATCTCAGTGAACAGGTAAATTCACTCTTTGTGGCCGGTTTTGTCAGCGTCTGCGCAGGTGCGTTGTGGCATTACCAGTTTCCAATCAATAAAAACCTGTGGACGAGTTCCTATGTGCTGTTTACTTCAGGACTAGCCACCATGATGCTGGCCACCATGATTTTTATGACAGAAATCAAAGGATACAGAAAATGGACTTCCTTTGGTGTCATCTACGGATCCAATGCGATTACGGTGTATGTCCTTGCCAGCGTGCTATCATTTTTCTTTTATGAAATGTCACTGGGCGGGAGCAGCCTCAATCAGCACTGGCTCACAATAACTACAGACATGGGTATGGCTTCCAAACTGGCCAGCATGATCTACGCACTGGGCTATGTTTTACTGATGTTTTTGCCTGCTTACTACCTCTATAAGCGGCGCATATTTATCCGACTGTAATATTATATCCACCAAAAGCCGGAACCCAAAAGAAGTTTCGGGATCTGGCTTTTGGTGGATGTACTGACAGGCGGAAGATAGAGACTGGATGCCGTGATGTTTTAAGCCCTGATTTATCAGTACCTGCTGTCCCTGACATAAGGAAGTTTGGCCATCCGCGACACTTCCAGGCTGGGGAAGCCAAAGTCCTCCACCACCTTACCCTGTATCAGGTAACATCCTTTTCCCTGAAACGGAAAAGCTGCCAGACTTGGCGGAAAATGAACGGTATCAAAAAATTGCCCCTCTACATCGGTCATGGTACCAAAATTCATGAGATCGCCCCGCGTAGTCGTCACAAATTTACGACACACGTAGTACCCGACCATTCGAATGGTTTTTCCAAGGTGTGACATCATCTGTCGGGCAAGTATGTCTCCCCGAAAATCTGTTTCCAGCAGATCAAAGGGGCTACACAATGGAAATCCAAGCAATTCGATTTCATCAAAAGACTGTTCATGTTTTCCCTCCTGCAGTATGGGTAAGGTGTACTGTTCCGGTTCTGTATCAAAAAAGGTAGCACAATACACCTGTTTGACCATCGGGTTGTGCACCGCATTTTTCTCCCACATCAATTCGTACTTATTCTTTCCCGTAAACCGAAATCCACCGATTCGAATGAGGATTTCCAGTTGTTCACGACTTATATTCACCCTGCCTGTAAAGTCCCTTAAATCACGGTAATCCCCGTTGCGGTGGCGTTCCTCCACAATCTGGTAAGCGACTTTTTTCTCCAGTTCGGCAATGTGTACAAAGCCAATATAAATGGTCGTATTGTAAATATGCGTAAGAAACCGGCTATGGTTTACACAGGGTGCTTCTATGGTCGCTCCACACATGCGGGCCTCATGTATGTATTGTTCGGTGCTGTAAAAACCTCCAAAATTATTTATGACAGCTGTCATAAATTCCAGAGGAAAGTATGTCTTGAGATAAAGACTCTGAAATGATTCTGCCGCAAAACTTGCAGAATGAGCCTTGCAGAATGAATAACCACTGAAGCTTTCAATCTGACGCCATACCTCCCTGCTCAACTCCTCCGGATATCCCCGTTCGCGACACTGAGCAAAATATTTCTCCTGCAACCTCCTGAACGTATCCGAAGTCTTCTTTTTACCTGTCATGATTCTGCGCAACACATCTGATTCGTCGAGATCCAGACCAGAAAAATGGTGTACAATTTTCATGACATCTTCCTGATATACCATCACACCAAACGTCTCACTCAAATGCTCTTCAAATACCGGATGGAGATACGTAAAACTGTCGGGCCGATGAAATCGCTGAATGTACTCACGCATCATCCCCGATTGGGCCACTCCTGGACGGATGATGGAACTGGCAGCCACCAGATGTACGTAATTATCGCATCTCAATTTGTGCAGTAAACCCCGCATTGCCGGTGACTCAATATAAAAACAGCCAATGCAATGCCCGGATTTCAATTTTTCACGGACTTTTGGATCCTGCTTGATGGAAGACACATTGTGAACGTCTATGGCCTTTCCCCGGTTTTCACGCACCAGTTCAACCGCATCACGGATGTGACCCAGGCCTCGCTGTGACAACACATCGTACTTGTGATAGGCCAGATCTTCAGCGCCATACATATCAAAATGTACAACGGGAAATCCCTTGGGCATCATCTGCAATGCTGTGTGATAATTGAGCGGGCGTTCGCTGATCAGAATACCTCCTGCGTGGATGGATAAGTAGTTTGGAAACCGCTCCATCATACGGCCATACCGAAAGATGTGCCGTGCAAAAGGATGGTGTTTTTCCGTGGCGAGCGGCTCGTCTACAATTGTATCTATATCTGCTTTAGGCAGACCCAGCACCTTACCCAGCTCTCGGATAATAGACTTGCCCTTAAACGTATTGTATGTGGCCAACAGCGCCGTGTGCTCCCTGCCATACCGCTTGAAAATATAA